>JBQGEO010000697.1:0-2556 GCA_052039655.1 Pararcticibacter sp. | reverse complement strand
CCCCCTTTTTGAAAAGGAAATCATTTTCTTCTTTGAAAAACTGACTTACTGTTTGCATAACCGTCTCAAATTGTGATTCGCTCTCTGCTACCTCTATTCCTAAAACTTCCCTGATAATGACAGGCAGGGTAACTTCAAGGTTCTCGCGTAGAATCTTATCGTATTGATTTACCTGCCCCTTATTAGGATTATTATCGGGCATAAACAAAGTTATTATTATCTGTAATAACTCTCCCAACCGAAAAAATGATCTTCATCACATAAGCGATATGACCGCCCTTTCCCTCTCCTGCCTCCTTCAGGCTTAGCATCTTTACCCATCGCCAGTCATCGCTATTGTCAACACACACCTCCCTCCCCAACTATCCACTCCTCAAACTCTTTTCTTACGTCCCGGCTTACTACTACCCTAGCCGAAACAGGCGGGTCAAGCAACACCAGCAGCTTACCTGACGGCTGGATTTTCTCATGTCCCCTATAAGCATGCCGGGCAATAATAAACTGGCGGTTCACGCGGAAAAACATCGTTGGATCAAGCAGATCCTGAAAGTGCTTCAAAGGCTCCGGAGTCAGCAAAAGCTCCTTGTTAGTCAATACAATTACCACATCATCACGGTTCTTATAGAGATAGGCGACATCGCGGAGAAGAACCTTAACCAGCCCTTTACCCCTTTCAACCAGAATATGATCCGCAAACACAGGTGCAGAAGTCTTCGGGATTTGCAAACCGATAGCTATAAAATGCCACAATCCAAATACCAGGTTCAGACAGAAAACCATCAGCACTACGACGAGCACCGAATATCTTGAAGAAATAGCGATCCCGATCCGGACTTTCAGCAAGACCACCGATATCCACACTACGCCAAAAGCAAATACTAGTGGCACGATCATACCCAGAAGAAACTGGAAGGGCAGGCGTTTCGAGCGGTAGTTTTCCCAGGAATAACGGGCATCCAGAAAGGAGGTTGCCCACTGAATAATAAGAATCACCAGGTAAGCAATCCAGCCAATATTCAGGAAATGCATTCCGATAAGCCAGAAATCAAGGTCAGACCAGGGGCAGCGGCAGTAAAGGGGCAGCACAAGACATAAAGATACCAGGATTGTTAAAAGGATTTGCTGTTTGTCGTTCAGATAAGGCAATTCCTTCGTGGACCGATCACCCTCCAGGTTATTCATCAAAATGAAGAAGATAACCAAAGTTAAAGAAAAGTTAATGCTTTTTCTCAGTCCATTAAGATAGCATTTAACTTTTAGTTTCATTTCACCCGGCTATTTCCTGCAATTCGCCCGAAAACCAGAGTTTCAGGCAATAAAATAAACCCTTTTCAACCTACTTTGCTCAAAACAAGCCCATCATGACAAAAACCTTCACTCACCACTTCCCCTTTCCCGTCACTACCATCACAAATGCCGCTGAGGTTGCCCGGTTTGTAAAATTCAGGATCCGGTATGCAGAGGCAACAGGATACATCCACAACGCTTACTTCAGTATCGTCCAGCATTTCACATCCGCGAACACCTGCCTGGAGCTTTTTGAATCCTTTTCTAAAAGGTCTTACAAGCACCAGATTATCATGAAGGAAAATGGACCGGTACTGGCCATCGCCCTTCGCGGGAACATTCAAGTAAACGGCCCGCAATACCAGGTGCCGCAGCAGCTCAAAACGGGCGAGTGCATTCTGGGTTTCGTATCGGCAGGCTCTTACACTGTGCAGATACCCCGCAGCCATACCCGGCTTCTGCTGATTGCCTGTGAGGCTGAATGGTTCAAAGAAAGCACCCTTCATTACCCCGAAATCCAGCTGATACAAAGCCGTCCCGGAATGCGCGGGATACGTCTCACAGGCACTGGCTCCTGCCCTCTCAGCTTTAGCATGCTGAGAACTATCTTCCGCCTGCTCTCCATGGGCCCGCATACGAGCAGGGAAAAACTATCCTCAGAAACCGATCAAATCATCATCAGCCTGCTGGAAGAATACAATAAGCTATGCCTCAAAAAGAAAAAGCATATTTATACCCGGCTCAACAAGATCAGCGAATACATCGGCAAAATCCTGGGCGAAAAGAAACCAGTACCTTCCATCCCGGCCATTGCTTCCAGGTTCGGCTTTTCAGAGCGCAGTCTGCAATATCATATAAAGCGGGCAACCGGACTGACTCCCAGTGAATTCATTGGTGAGATAAAAATGCAGGAAGCTCTCCGGTTGTTAAAAGAAACCGGCATGCAGGTACAGGAAACAGCTCACCTCCTGGGGTATCAAACTGTCGCCGGTTTTCGTAAAGAATTCAAAAGAAAATACCGGCAAACGCCCTCGCAATACCAGCGAAAAGAATACTCAAACGAACAGGATTAGGTTCTCAAACTTTGCGTCTGTGCAATCACTATGCACCCTCCTTTCCCGCGAACTTTATATCAGCATTTAACTTAAGAACATGAAAGCAACGATATATTTCCGGAGGGTTGTCCCTTATTTCTTCCTGTTTCTTTTTGTCTATACAGCGCTCGACAAACTCACTGGTCATCTTGCTTTCGAAAGAGTGCTATCGAAC
>JBQGEO010000696.1:0-4758 GCA_052039655.1 Pararcticibacter sp. | reverse complement strand
TATCAGGAGTATCTGTCGTCTTATTCCGGGTGTCGGGGGGATGAGTGAGAATATTTCAGTAAGGCGTATTGTGGGCCGGTATCTGGAGCATGGAAGAGTTTTCATTTTCAATAACGGGGATGAACCCGAAGTTTATATGGGTTCTGCCGATTGGATGAACCGGAATATTTACAGGAGGATAGAAGTATGCTTTCCTGTTCTGGATAGTAAGATTAAGCAGGAAATGATTGAAATTGTCAACTTACAGCTCCGGGATAATGTTAAGGCAGTTGAGATCAGTGAAGGTCTGGAAAATGTGAGAGTGAAGCGAAGCATACCTGAAATCCGATCGCAGCAAGCTATTTATACGCTTCTTAATCACGAGTAAACATCGTTTAGCAAAGATCGGTTAAGAGTGTTAATGCTAACGTAAAGTCAGTGAACGAAACCCCAATATTTACGCATTTATCAGACCATGAAGGTACCCCGGAAATATATCAGCAGGCAGGCTGAAATCAGTACTGCTTACATTGAAGCAGTAAATAAACATATGGATGAGTTTATGTCGGGCAAAGTGGAAGAGATCCTGCACATCAAAGATATTGCGGGCATCCTGTGCCTTCATCCCGTCCACCTGAGCAATACTGTTAAGATATATACCGGGCATCATCCCTGTTATTTCTTTGAGAAAAGGATAATCGCGGAAGCGAAAAAGCTTTTAAATGATCCCTCCATATCAATTGCCGCTGTTGCAATGAAACTCAGCTATGATTCTTCCAATTTTACGAAGTTCTTTAAGGCCTATGAGGGAATGACACCATCGGAATACAGAAGAACCTCTTTTCCGCGGTGACCGGTTGGCTGAGCAGGTAAGAGGATCGTACCGGCATGATTTCTTCAGGCAAGTCCTAGTTTTTCCTCTTCCAGATCCAGTAACTGCAATTGCTTCCGGACGATTTCTTCACTGAGTTTCTCTTCTTCCCTGTTCTTGTTAAGAAGCCATTGCCGCTGCATACTGATTACATCCCTGTAAACAGTTTTGCATTCATCATTAATAAATATGCCTTCTTCAGCCAGGGATCTGTTATCAGACCACTTGGCTGTCATTTGGCGGAGAACGGGGTAGGCGTTAATCTCCCTAGTGTACCTGCTGTTTACGTAGTTCAATGAGTGCTCTGCCATCTGCCTGCGAAGTTTTCCTTCCTCTTCCTCTTCTGATACTTCATGATCCAGATCCTCGAGGTCAAGTCTTTTCAACAACCAGGGTAAGGTTAATCCCTGTAGCAGAAGGGTGAGGAGGATCACCGTAAATGTAATGAACAGGATCAGGTTTCGTTGCGGAAACAGAGTTCCGTTGTCCTGGTAAACCGGAATAGAGAGCGCAGCGGCCAGTGAGACTACTCCCCGCATTCCTGTCCATCCAAGGGCAACCGGTGTTTTGTAACCCGGGTGACGTGCATCTGCCACTGTTATAAAATTCCGGGCGATCAGTGTAACCACAACTGCACCGTAAGCGGAAATAAGCCGGCCGATTACCAGTACCCCTGTTACTAATATCCCATAACCTATTGCAGTGGTCACGCTTACCCCCTCAAGACCGGAGGTGATTTCAGGAAGATCTAGCCCAATAAGCAGGAATACCAGGCCGTTAAGAACAAACACCAGGCTTTCCCATACATTTACGCCCCTGAGGCGCGAGCTGGTGCTAAGAAATGAATGCCGTTTGTTGGAGAGCCAGAGTCCTCCGCACACCACAGCCAGCACCCCTGAGCTGTGCAGTTCTTCAGCGGCTATATACATGACATACGGGGTGACAATAGTCAACACGATATCTGCATTGGCGTCTGTAGGGAGAAATTTATGGGCCTTCATGAAAATAAAACCAATCAACAGTCCTATCCCGGTGCCTCCGATAACCATCCAGACAAAAGTCAGCGCCGCTTCATGCAGTGCAAACTGCCCGGTGGTGACAGCTATCGCTGCAAACCGGAAGATAATAAGCGAAGAGGCGTCATTAAGCAAGCTTTCGCCTTCCAGGATTGATTTCAGTCTTTTTGGTACTTTTACAAATTTCAATATGGTACCTGCACTGACAGCATCCGGCGGTGAAACTATACCACCAAGGAGGAAACCCAGAGCAAGGGAAAAGCCCGGTATAAAGTGGTTGGCTACCCAGGCAACCGACATGGCAGAAAAGAAAACGACCACAAAGGCAAAGCTTCCTATAATTCTTCGCCAGCGCCAGAGCTCCTTCCATGATATCGCCCATGCTGCTTCATAAAGCAAAGGGGGGAGAAAAACAACGAATATGAGCTCAGGATCAAGGTGGACCCTTGGTATGCCGGGAACAAAACTGAGCAACAGGCCTGCCAGTACAAGCAGCACCGGATATGCCACTTTTATTTTGTTCGCCAGCATGATGAGCAGCAATATTGCTATGATCAGGCTGAGATAGAAAGAGAAGGATTCGAGCATTATAGTATTGCGTTAATAAGCAGGTATAAACTTACGTGTTATACCTGACTTTTGTAAATGCAGCATCCTATTTTCTCAGGATGATCCTGCACGCTTGCTTCTGAAGGTTGTTTTACCAAAAGGGATATGATTAACATATCTCCGCCGGCAGCGAACGTGAAGAATAATCCAAAAGAAAACCAGGCGATATTGCCGGCTGCTATTGCAATGATCAGGGGAATGATGCCAATCACCACGCCGGGCATTATCGCTCCTGTTATATATTCTCTCACCTTTAGAGGTTCCTGGCAATGGCAATAGGGTACCATAGATTTCAGGCTGAAGCCGAAGCGTATTGATCTCAGCCCTTCGCCGGTAAACAAAGACCATGTAAGGCCGTGTATCAGTTCATGGATAGCGGTACCGGCTATCATAACGACCAGCACGACAACAACTCCTTCAATACCGGAGGGCATCTCCGCTTTGTACCTGCCTGCAATATCTGTACCCCATACAGAGCACCAGGCAAGAATGGAGACGAGTGCAAATGGAAGGAACAATAAAAATGAATACAAATGAGCTTTTCCTGAGCTGATGGTTAATTCCTGTGGATGTTGTGATACTAGCTGCGTCATAATTTCTTTTTTTGATCAGTTAGTATCTGTTTTGCCGGTTCGTTACAGGAATTTTCAAAAAATATGATTGAAGCAAAAATCGAAGTTTTTCAAGTCCTTCAGGTAACGACTTTAAAGGTTATCAAACTCATTCACAGGATTAACCAGCCAATCAAAGGCAGTATACACACGAGTTTTTTGCCTTAAACTGCTCTCTTCAACTTCTGTGTCCTGATTAATTGCCAGGTAAAACCTACCCCAGCCATAGCCATAACGACTCCTACAAGAAGAGGGGAAGCAAGGCCCAGGCCTGCGGCTATAGGAAGCCCGCCCAGAAACGCACCCAATGCATTTCCAATATTAAACGCCGCCTGTGAAACTGAAGCGCCAAGCATTTCAGCTCCCTGAGCGGTCTTGATCATCAGGATCTGTATGGGGGTGCCTAATGTAAAAGTGATTGCGCCTGTAACAAATACCATTAAAAGCGTCAGCGACTGGCTTGAGGTTACCAGGTAATCAACGATGAGGCAGGCGACGATGGCAAATAAGCTGATAATACATGCTCTGGCCGGAGGGTAGGAGTCTGCAAGCTTTCCCCCGATGAAGTTACCCGTAAACATTCCAAACCCAGCTAGAATAAGAATATAAGGTACCTTATCTGCAGGGAAGCCGGTAACACTGATCATCATCGGGGCGATGTAGCTGATCCAGGCAAATAAGCCGCCCGTTCCGATGGAGGTGATGGCAACCAATAGCCATGCTTCTTTCTTTCTGAAGAAGCCAAGTTCTTTGCGTACACTTCCGCTGCGGCTACTTTCCAGTGCGGGCATCCAGAAAAGGATGGAAAGTATCGTGACGAACCCGATGACTCCAATCATGGCAAATGTATATCTCCACGTAAAATGATGACCGATGTAGGTGCCCAGGGGAACCATCAGCAGGTTGGCAATAGTAAGTCCGGCGAACATAACGGCAATAGCCTGAGCTTCTTTACCCCTGTCAGCTAAACGGGTAGCCATTACAGAACCTACGCCGAAAAAAGCTCCGTGAGGCAGACCGGAAAGTAACCTGGTTAACAGAAGGGCCGTACTTCCTGTAGCAAAAGCCGATGCCAGGTTGAATACTGTAAACATTGCCATCAGCGTAATAAGGATTTTTTTGGGTGGAAAGCTGCCGCCGAGAGCTACCAGAAGCGGTGCGCCGATCACAACGCCCAAGGCATAGGCCGATATAAAATGGCCTGCTTCAGGGATCGTAATATTGAAGTCGCGGGCCACATCGGGCAAAAGCCCCATCATGACAAATTCGGTGGTGCCGATACTCAGTCCGCCCAGCGACAAGCTAACAAGGGATTTTTTCATCTTCACAAATTCGCGGCAAACTTAGGCAGCTCCTTTTTATTTACTGCATGTTAATCGGTTATTTGACGTTTCATTTACTTTTCAGGGCCTGAATTCATCCTGGGGCAGGGAGCGCTAAAAAGGAGATTAAGGGATTGGTTTTAATAAAAAGGCTGAAGCTTTTTCAAACACTTGTAAATAGCCCTTGTTGTCTTCATACATCTAAATACGAAAACTTATGAAAGACCCTGAAGAAAAAAATCAATCAATAAAAAAAGGAGAAGACGAGATCAGCGCTGCTCAAGCCGATGTGAATGCAACAGAAAAGCGTACCGACGAAGGATTTAAAACGGGAGGAGGTGGCGAAAAGC
>JBQGEO010000695.1:0-7956 GCA_052039655.1 Pararcticibacter sp. | reverse complement strand
CGCTTCCGAACAGTCCTTTCGAGTTATCCAATATCTCAGGGCCATACGTGATCCGCCCGATATTTTCGACATATAATTGCAGGTGATGCTTTCCGGGAACAGTTTCGAGACCTATCTTTTTTTGACTATCCGTCAATGTTCCCTTCAATTTACCATCTACATACACGGCTGCATAATCACGCACATTCTCCAGTTCCAGCTCGGTGCTTTCCGATTCAGTTGAAATTTCAGACTGATATAATACATATCCCGACTCTGTATTCAGGTCATTCATCGGCAGCAGGTTTTCCGACTTTACAGAATCAATATACGCCTGCTCTAAAGAAGCTGTTTGATCCAGGGTGATTTCCTGGCTCAGGAGAGGAGTATAAAAAAATACCACGAGCCCCAATACAAATATCCTGATCATAATTTATCTGTTTAATTAGTTAAGAATGACTGGATAAATGACTCTTCCACCGCAACTTTAGGAGCAAATTTGTCGCTCTTTACATAGTTGTCGATGCTCCGCAGCAACTGCTGTGTAGCTGGACGTTTATCCATATCTTTTTGAGTGTCTACCGCCAGAACAAGTAATTTTCCGCTCTTCACTTTTGCTTCAAATCCGATACCCAGCTTCTGATTATTATCGTAACTATCAATTACCTGTATAAATGGACGGAGCTGACCAGGCGTATCCTGCATTTCAATCACCTTAGCATTGTTTAAAATGTCCCACCACTGCCAGTCAGTATGATAGGAGGTTGTAAAGTCTTTAAATACAGGTTCTTCCTGGTGGATCAGGCAGCCGATTGTCATCGGCGGCCACGCAAACATGATCGGATTCCAGAAATGGTTATGGAAGATTGACTTTCGTCCCTTTACATTATTTGGCATGGGGCATAGTACCACAGTTTTACCGTCTGCAAGCTGTTTTTTTGCTGCAGCATCGTAAACAGTGGTGTACAGCACCTGGTCGGTGGACTGCATCAACGATTTATTTCTGGGATACACCCAGATATTCCAGCTATTTTTAACCTGGTCATTCACGGAGAGGTGTACAGTCAGCTTTTGCGCCACAGCTATCCCATTCAATTCAATTGAAAATTCGCCGGCGGGGGAGACGTTATCATTGGCAATAGTTTGCGTTTTAAGATTTCCTTTTTTAAGCACCTTGCCGGCCTCATCTGTCAGCCACCACTTCAACTTAGCATTTTTAATCTCCGAATTGCTGAAGTTATACACTTCTGCTTTGCCCTTAAAGGTCTCATCGTTGAAATACGCGCTTTTGTCATAGCGCAGAAGTGCAACCCGCGGAGCACAGAACTCCCTGAACTTTTCAGGAGTAACCAGGCCCTTCGAATCCCAGAAAGGATCAAGAATTCCCACAGGAGCATAGCCCTGACCCGGAAAGTCATTGATAGAAAGCAGTTGGAATCCGGCTGATTTTGATGAACGCAGAAGGGCCTCAATAACGGCTTTGTATTCCAGCACCGTCAGTGCTCCCGATGCCCGGAAAAAGTCGTGAGCCTGATCTCCCATCCCGTTTTTTTCCAGCATTTCTTTAAATACCTCGAAGTTGCGGGCTTCAACGGGACTGTTCGCATATTTTTTTATCTCTTCGAAGTTCGGGTAAACACAGCGCTGTCCCGATTCATGCGATATCACGGGGACATCCACATCCGACTCTGTACTCCGGTCCCAATCGGTCTCCGGCAGCCCTTCGTAAACCTTTACCGGCCCCTTGTTAGTTTGCTGCGACACGTAATACTGATCTGATTTTACCCGTGTACGTGCGGTAGATCCGCTGTATAAGTGGCGGGGATCAAGTTTTCTGCCTTCCGCAGTAAGTTCCTCTATAAAGTCGAAGTTGCCGGTAATTTCATTTCCGTTACAATACAGAACGAATGAAGGATGATTGCCATATTCCTTTAAGATGGCTTTTATCTCCCTGCGGAAGAAATTATAGCGGGCCTCATCCGGCTCGGCATCTTTACCCCACATAGGCATTTCCACTTCAAAGTAGATGCCGTGTTTATCTGCCATGCGGAAGGCCGCCTCCGGAGGGCACCAGGAATGAAAGCGGAGATGGTTCATGCCATACTCTTTCATCAGCAGCATGATCCGCTCCCATGAAGCATCGTCTACAGGGGCATGTCCTGTCTTTGGAAACACCGCGTTCTCAACATTTCCCCTAAGGTGAACCGGCCGGTTATTGATCAGCACATGATTTTTTCCCTGCTTCACTTCACGCATGCCGAAAGTGGCTGATTTCTCATGCCGGTAGTTGGTTTTGTTATCAGACGTATTCAGCTGACAGCTTATTGTATACAAGTTCGGATTAAACTCGTCCCACAATTTGATGTTTTTACCTAGTTGAATGGTGCTTTCGATAAAGGTGACCGAGTCTTTGCAAACCACGGGAACCTCTTTACTCAGACTGTAATTGGTTCCCGATATTTTAACCACGGCACCGCCGTTTATGGCTTTCTTCGTATCGTTGTTGATTTGCATTCTCACTTTTACAGATTTGTCCGCTATGTTGGGATAAACCTGTATATCATCAATATATACCGGGTCAACTGCAATCAACTTCATTTTTCCCAATATTCCGTTCCAGTTTATTTGCGTAAACTCGGTGTGGGCATGATTCCATTTATGGGTGTTATACTGAAATCTGTTATCGATGCAGACGGTGATCCGATGCGATTTCCCGGGTTTGACAAAATCAGTCAGGTCATGATTATGCGGTACGCTTATATAATCGATCTTGCTCACCTCCTTGGTGTCCACGTAAATTGAACTAAGCCAGTGTGTACGTTCGAAATACATGAATATGCGTTTCCCTTTCCAGGATGCCGGAATTTCAATGTCCCGCTGGTACCATGCCGGTCCCATATATTCATATTTCCGCGTAAGGCGATCGATATAGCGGTAAGGCGATTTATACCCGATCTGGTAATCGTCGGTGATTCCCGGAAGTTCGATCTTTCCTTGCAGCAGGTGATTGTAACGGGGCGAAAGAGAGCCCCTCCGGAAGTCCATAAGATCTGTTTGAAAACCCCAGGTTCCCGATAGGTCGACCTCAATTGTCTGCGCCTTAAGTGGATGGATCTGAATAAATAACAGGATGATAAAAATGCTCTTCAAGTATCTTTTTATAGTATGATTCATGTCGGTCTCTGTCTTCAATTGCTTTATATCTTATTCTTCAAACGGCTCAGTGCTTCCAGGTAATAATAGTCGGCATAGGTGAGTGGAACATCAACTTCTGATTTGCCGGGATAAGAACCAACGCTGTGTTTTAAGATAAAACATCCGTTCTCTCCGGGTTTTGCAGTATATTCCGGGGATGCCAGTGTCCTGATCTGTGTTTCCGCTACCTTCATGTATTCTTGGGCAAGCTTCTTGTCTGTATACCCGCTAAGCTCAATCAGCGCCGAAGCCATAACAGTTGCTGCCGATACGTCCCGGTAAGTATCCGGGATACCTGGTGCGTTATAATCCCAGTATGGAATATAATCTTTCGGCATATTGGGATGATTGAGTAAATAATTCGCAATGTTTTTAGCCTGCTCCAGGTAGCGTTTATCTTTTGTCTCCCTGTATAAATAGGTATAGCCATATAATCCCCATGCCTGCCCGCGGCTCCATGAAGATTGGTCTGAATACCCCTGGTGGGTTTGCTTCAGATGAGGCAGCCCGGTAGTAGTATCATAGGATACGACATGGTAAGAACTATAGTCCGGCCGGAAATGATGCTTCATGGTCTTATCGGCATGAGATAAAGCAATTTCCCTGAATTTGTTGTTCCCCGACTGGTTAGCTGCCCAAAGCAAAAGCTCCAGGTTCATCAGGTTGTCAATGATAACCGGGTATTGCCACTTATCTTTATTATGATCCCATGAGCGGATAAGCCCGACCTTCGGATTATAGCGCGTGCTCAGTGATTTGGCAGCAGTAAGCATCACTTCCTTATAGCTATTGTCATGGGTTAACCGGTAGCCGTTTCCAAAACTGCAATAGATCATAAAGCCCACATCATGGTTATCGGTGGTGTATTTCTCTCTCTCGACTCTGCCGGTATATAACCGGGCGTACTTCAATACTTCCGCATTCTTATTGTTGCCATAGAGATACCATAGCGTGCCTGGAAAGAAGCCGCTGCACCACCACCGCGAATCAGAAGATACATCTTTGCCTTTTTCGTAGGTTTTTGGAAGCCTGCCTTCCTGGTTTATGTACTTTTCAGCCATTAATAAAGATTGTTTTTCAGCAAGGACGAAAGCCTGGTCGACAACCTGCTTTAACGGCTGATCTTTGTTTTTTTTTGGCTGGCTGTTGCCGGATGCCAATCCTGCCAGGACCATTATAAAAATCAAGGTTATGTTATTCATTGATATGGGGATTATGTGTGTGTTATTTAAAATGTTTGTCAGCAAATTTTACAAACTGTTCCCAGTCGTAGAGAGTAATGTCATGGTTTCCTGAGCGCACGTGGTAACCGATTGAGCCCTGCATCCGGGGCTGGTTAACCGGAGGAAGATCCGTACCGTTCAAGCCTTCAAGGCCCAATAACCTGTAGACAGGAGCGGCATAAACTCCGGAAAGAAATTCTCCTTTCGGGTCAGCCCATTTGTCATCTATTGCGCTTGCTATATACACGGGCCGGGGAGCCATCAGGGCGATCAGTTCATGCTGATCGACGGGTAAAAGCTCTTCCTGATCGTTATAGTTCTTGAAATTTTCGCAGAACCAGTGAGGGAAGAGTTTATTGACCTTGCTGAACGTTTCCCCATACTTCCGCCTGGATATAGCAGCTCCGCCACAGCCTGAGTCGTTGGATATCGCCATGGCAAAACGCTGATCAATCGCTCCTGCCCATAATGCTGTCTTTCCATGACGGGAATGGCCCACTACAGCAATTTTTTTACTGTCAATATCCTCATCCGTTACGAAATAGTCCATGGCGCAGCTTAAGCCCCACGCCCAGGCGGAAAGTGTTCCCCATTCATCTGCGCGTGGCCTGGTTTGACCTTTGCTGTAGAATAACGGATGCACGCCGTTTTGAAACCCGTCGTCATAATCAGGATCAATATCTCCGCGATAAACTGTCGCCACTGCATATCCGTTGGCGATCAGCATCTCAACCGGCCAACGTGAAGACTCTGCTCCACGCTTAAATGTTCCCGGCTGTTTTTCATTGCCTCCTTCACGCGGCTTCATCCGTGTCACTGATTCGGTGATATCCGGATCATCGCAGATGGTATGATTACCCTTAAAATTCAACCCGAAGAACACCGGCGCCTCGCCACGCCGTTTATTGGGGATATACATCAGGATAGTCATATAATGCTGTTCATCTTTCGTAAAATAAACAGCAACCTCTTTGCGTGTGGCCATATTGCTGAGGGCATAGCGGTCTTCAGACAGTACCCGGAAGTGCAGGTCTTTCGGGTGTTCCGGCATTTTACCATACACCTGCGTTTCAAATACCTTTAATATTTCCGCCCTGCGTTCAACCCATTTTGCCGGGCTGTTCACCACCTCACCGTTCGTCATTCTAAGAGGATCGGGCAATGTATACGCAGGTACTTTAGATTCATCATAATTAGGCTCCTGCGCTTTAAGCGTAAAAGACGCACTAAGGAAAAAGACCAGCAAAAAAGCGATTCTCATAATTCCTGTTTTATCAGCCTTATTTAATACTGTCATAATATTCCTTCATTAAATACCACGCTTTCTTCCGCTGTCCCTGGTCCGATACCAGCCCTTTGCGGTTCCAGCCATCCTGGTTAGTAGGGTGGAGGCGAAAGGGAGAGCGGAAATCGAATAATATCCATGGCGCTGTTCCCCTCAGGTTGGGGATATGCTTAAACATCTCCAGATTATCCCTGTAAAGAGTCGCCTGGTAGTCTTCGCTCCAGGAGCTGGCCACATCCGCATCTCCTGTTTTCCCGTAAAGCGCCTCGCCCCCGAATTCCGAAATGATCAGCGGCTTTCCTCTGGCTACATCCCAGTTTGCTTTATCCGGTGTTAAAGGCCACTGGTGGTACCAGCCCATATATTTATTCACCGCCACGACGTCCAGTTCTTTTATAAATGGATCGTTCATCGTGAATACCTGTCTTTCCTTATCGAATCGCACCAGGTCGCAGGCCGCCGTGATCAGGCGTGTGGTGTCAATTGATTTGCAGTTGGCGATCAGGTATTTCAGAAAAGTATCCCGGGCTTCGGAAGGCTGGGTTTCATTCGCTACCCCCCAGAAAGTCAGTGAACAGCGGTTCTTGTCCCGCATGACCATCTCCCTGGCCATTTTGCCCGCCTTCTCCCGTGTCTCTTCATTCTTGAAATCAATACCCTGCCATACCGGTATTTCTTCCCACAGCAGGAAACCCATCTTCTCCGCCAGTCTTACAGTATATTCATTCTGAGGATAATGGGCCAGCCGGATCAGGTTGCAACCCAGCGCCTTGGCTTCCGAAAGCAGCATGTATGCATCCGCTTCAGAAAAAGCACGTCCTTTCCTTTGGGGTATCTCTTCATGAAAGGAGATGGCTTTCATAAACAAAGGCTTATCATTCAGATAAATATCTTCTCCTTTCACCCATAAATTACGAAAGCCGATCGTTTCCTCTACCTTGTCGTTTGCGCTTGAAACAATGACATGATAGAGCTTCGGCGACTGAGGCGACCAGCGTTCCAGCTTCCGGGCAACAAAGGATGCTTTTACTTCGCCTTTCTGGTCCGTTTTTAAAGTCTGCCTGATCTTCAGTTCTGGGATTTCGATGGTCACCGCTGTATTTGCTGTCTTTTCTGACAGCTTCACCCTGGCATCAATCTTATCGGCCTTATACTTGTCCAGCTGGATGAAGTAATCTTCAATAAATACATTTGGTGTACTTACGAGAAATACATCCCGGGTAATACCTCCATAGTTCCACCAGTCAAAAGACATGGCGGGTATCGCATCGGTGGTCCGGGTATTATTGACTTCCACTGCCAGGAAATTATCTTTCTCTTTAACAGCCTTCGTTATTTCTATCTGGAAAGGAGTGAAGCCTCCTTCATGTTGTCCGATCTCCTGTCCGTTCAGGTAGATCCGGCAGCGATAGCTGACAGCTCCGAAGTAAAGGAACTGGCGCCTACCCGTTTCCTTTGGCGCGTCGAACCTGCGCGCATACCAGATCGTTCCCTCATAATATTTAAGTTCAGGGACCTGGCTGTTCCAGTCAGAAGGAACATTTAACCGGAGGCCGTTTTCAAATGAATACTCATAAAAGTCAGTCTTTCCTTCCGGCTTTTTATTGAGATAGATCTTATTGCCGCGTCCCTGTGCATATTGATCAATGATGGCGTCCCATTTTCCGTTCAATGATTGCAGCTTACGTCCATAGACATTTATCAGAGTCTGTTGTGCGGAGAGATCCGAAAAAAATAAACATGAAAGGATCAGTGCTATAACGGTAAGTGTGTGTATTCTCATAATCTGGTCCGGTTTATTTTTTATAGATCTTCATGGCAAAGCCCCCGCCTTGTGCCATTGAAACAGTTAATTTCCGGTTTGCAGGAATATCGATAGTTTCCTTTCTGTAATCCGATGCTATCCGGTTGGCGTTTGCCCCGTCGCGGTAAATCTCTGCCGCATAATTTCCTTCATGTAAGAAAGATAAGTCGAGTTCCAGCTTGCGTGCATCCCAGTTAGTCAGAGCGCCCACATACCACACATCTGCTTTCCGGCGCGCGATAGATATATATTGTCCAATCTTCCCGTCCAGGGCGATTGTATTGTCCCAAACAGTAGGAATTGCGGATATGAAGTTGGTGCACTCCTGCTCCTTTTCGTAGCTGGTGGGACTGTCGCACAGCATATTCAGCGGCGATTCGAATATGACATATTCTGCCAGCTGCCGGCAGCGGGTGCCCTGGCTCATCGGTTCATCGTTAATCCCGCGGTGTGTTCTCTTTGTCCCGTTG
>JBQGEO010000694.1:0-8973 GCA_052039655.1 Pararcticibacter sp. | reverse complement strand
ACATATTGAATGAAACGCCACCTCCGATCGAAGAGAGTTTCATTGCCGAGTCTATCGCGTAACCTATACCATTCAGGTTATCCCCAACTTCATCCAAAAAGCACGATACCAGTTCGCCCGACCGCTTCTTGCCTGCATTCAGAAATGTAGGCGTAGCGGGCTGGTATTCCTGGTTGATCAGCATTTCTGCATTTTCGAGTGCTTGCTTTACGTCTCCGCGGGCCAGGAACAAAGCAATGACGGCCAGCCGGTCTTCATATCTTTCCAGGAATTTCTCCCCCGAATCGTCGCGAAGGTCATAGCTCTGGAAAAACTTAAAGGCACTCATGAAAGAGGGGAACCTGAATTTGCGCGAGTATACCAGGTCATACACCGCTTTCATCTGGTCGAAGGTGTACCACTCGTAGAAATTGATATAATAATGGTTTTCTATCAGGTAATCGATCTTTTCTTTCAGGGTATAGAAGAATACCGTGTTCTTATTAACGTAGTCCAGAAAATAAGAACGTACAGCTTCCTTGTCTTTGTCCAGACTAAACCCATCGTCCTGCTTCATCATGATCTCATTGTTCAGCAGGATCCACTTTTTTGCAATCATATAATAAACTGCTCTATTTCTTGAATAAATGTATTAACGTCTTTGTTTGTACCTGACAGTTCGAATTTTAAAGCTACAGGCACCCCCAGTTGCACGGAAATTTTGTCGGCTGCGAGAGCGAAGTTTCGTCCCCAGTTACGGTTGCCGCTTGATGAGACACTTTTTATATACGATGCGTTTCCTTCAACAAATGTAGTTGTACTCTCGGGAACCTCCCCAAAACGGGTAGTGAAGGTAATGAGGTGTCCTGGTTGCCGGATGAGTAAACCAGGAGATATCTTCTCCAGGTTCCAGTCACGGAGTTCCCGGAGCTTCTCCACAAACCGTTGTACGTTGCCAGTTTTAGTATCGTAATAGATCCACATAGGCTCAGGAAGCAAGTGCTCTAAGCAGTTCTTCAGGCTTAAATCCAATGACGCGTTCAACCTCCTGAGTGTCGTTCAGGACAATGACGGTCGGGACACTGCGGACACGGTATTTCATTGCAAGGTCGGGCCGGTCGAAAGGGTTTACCTTCTCGTAGTTTACGCCATGTTTTTCCAAAAACTCAGAAACCATGTTGCATGGGGCACAATCGTTTTTCTCGAATTTTAATACTGTTTTCATATGACTTTTATTAATATATGTTACAATCGCTATAAGAAGACTAATAAAAATGTTATAGTCTTTGCAGCAATAATGGAAGAGAAATCAAAAAAGAATGGATCGCATGCTCTTTTTGAATCACCTTTCACCCGAAAGCTACAAACTCACTTCCGGCAGGTATTCTGACTCGCTCCGGTTTGAACCGCCTTCCCATTTCCTGCAGGAAACAGTGGCATGGATGGTCAAACTTTTCAGGAGCTTACAGCTACGGGGATAGTCCCGGATTCACACCGGATTCCCTTTTAATCTCTCCCTTTCAGGAGGCAGAACCGAAAGCAGTGACAATAGTACAGGATAAATGGATAAAAGTTAAGGGGAGGTTTTCCACATCCTTTTCTTTGAAGGGTGCGAGAGGAAAGGAGAGATGTCAGCACACCGTCAATTGGTACTTAAAATCACTACGAAATCTTAAATGGTGCCATCTCTTATGGGAACAAGATGGCGTACGGCAGATGTTTATAACTTTTTTAATGTAAAAAGCCCGGTGCGCAGACACCGGGCTTTAGATTTGCTTTGGCGGTACTATTTAGCTTTCCCGCTGCTTTTTACAAGTATGTTTACCTTGTTGTTAACGTGAATTGTATCACCTGATACAGTCACCTTATCTCCCGCCTTATAAGCTACGTATTGTTTCTCCAGCCGCATGATACTCATCGTGATCAGGTATTCATTCCCATCTTCGCTTTTTAATGTCGCCATATAGCCATCCTTTCCCTGCATGATGGTTCCGATCGTGCCTGTAGCTGTCACATTTGCTTCATGGTGGGCATCGTCGCTGCATTCCACCTTCGGGATTTTTATCCAGTCAGTTGATGCAGTATTTGTTTGCTCTCTGCCAGTCTTCTCGTTAAACATGAAAGGGCGTTGCAGGATTTCGTCTTTTCCAAACTGAAATTCTACTTTCATGGTGTCTGTTGTGCCTTCCTGGCTGAATTTCCAGACTGCAGAAATAGAATTACCCATCAGTTCACCCTCAATTTCTCCGGTCCTCGCATCCTTTTCATAAATTGAACTTCTCATTTTGCCACTCACTTTATTTCCTTCTATTTTGAGGGAGAGAGATAGGGTGTCTTTGCTCTGGAGGCCGCTGACCTTCCTGAAACAAATATTTTCCTCTGCAGGAGATTCATTTTGTATGCCCGAAACCGAATCGCTGTCGCTTCCGGACGAGGTTGTCTGTGACTGCTGACAGGCGATCAGGCAGGCTGTGCTCAATACAGCAAGATAACTTTTAGCTGTTTTTATCATTGTTCTTTGATTTGGATGTTTAACCAAAGTGTTTAATGATTGTTTTGTTTTACGGAAGATGGTGTCCGGCATAGCCGCTTCAGCGGGTTTCTATTTGAAAGATGATCGTTGTTTTCCGGTGATGGTGGCCGTTATAGTTATCCTGTATAGCTTTCCGGGCTCTTTTATGTTTTTTAGTGAAAATATTCGGGAAGAATGTCGTGAAAGTAAATAATTGAAATTTATATTTGCACAGTATTAATTTTATAGACTTATATTTGTGTTTAATCACTAAATTAGGGTGAAATTATTAATCATAACTAACGGAAAGCGCTTCGCGGCAAGAGGCCTTTGATTTTGAAATCTGTTTGCTTTTTTAATCATTTTTGTCAAATATCAGCAAGTAGTTACGATTCAGTATGGAATTAAAAAACATTAATAACTTAGGCAAAAAAACCAGTATCAATGACTAAACTTTTTGTAGGTGGTATTCCCCGCGACATGGACGAGGAAGAACTTAAAGACATCTTTTCGGAATTTGGAAACGTTATTGCAACAAACATTATCCGCGATAAGCGGACAGGGGTGAGCAGGCGTTATGGTTTTGTGGAAATGGAGACGGAAGACTCTGCCAGGAAAGCGATTGGTTTACTTCATGGCGGAAGTATCGACGATCAGGAAGTGAGCGTAAAACCGTTAGTCCCGGATCTGAAAACCAAACAGGTAGTAATTGGAAAGAGAAAGATCGGTATCGTTAAAAATAATAAAAAGGTATCAGGTTTTAAAAGGACAGAGAACCGTACAACGAAAAGACCGCGTATAAATAAGGGCCCGAGATATTAATTCCGGGATATTCCTGTAGCAATTGTTTTCCACAGAGAGCATAATTGCATTATAATGTCTGTGTTTCTACTGGAGGTTTCTCTTAAACCGCTCGAAAATCTACATGAAGTTGGCTGGAAGAAAATTCAAGGTGAAACCTGGGATATCTTGCCGGGACTGAGAAGTTTCCGTAAGGGGTGATTATGCGCGATTGTGTCTGGCATTTGTTTGAGTGCTATGCAGAGTCAGGTAAAGATCCGGTAAGACAGGTATAGAATGGAATCAGACTGGCACATGAAGCCTGGGCTTTTTTTAATGAGAGAAGAAGGAAATCCTTATAATTGAAGCGATTGTGCGGATATAAATATTATGACAGTAGTTCAAAGTAAAAGAGGGGTTGATTATTCCCCTCTCTTGCCATCGACAAGCATTGATCGTCATTCTTATTTTTTACCGTAAGTTATTCCCTGCCAGTCGTCTGTTCTGAATGGGGGAGCCGGCAGTCCTGCTGCATTGCAGAGATTGGCCTGAGGATTGTTGCCCCATGCATATCTTACAGCTACCGGGTTGGTGACCTGGGGACTGCTTATCACAACTTCATTTCCTGCTATAGTGGCTGTTGCCCAATAGAATTTGTGGTCGGGGCCTGCAACAGCAAAGCCCTTCAGGGTATTACTGCCTTTTGCCTTGAGTCCATTATCGGTATGTGAAAAAGATAATCGGATCTTATTCCCTTCTGTTTTGTGCGATTTGTAGACAGGTCCGGACCAGGCAACATTCTCTCCATACAAATTAGCGAGCGCAATAAGTGCCAGCCTTCTTCCTACTTCCTGCTTGTTTTTGGGATGAATGTCGTTTTCGTCACCGATATCAATGGCTGTTGCCATGCCGGTATTGGGAAGGGAAAGTGTCATTTTCTGGGCTTCCCGGAGTTCTGCCCATGCTGATTCAGCGGGTTGCTGGTCTGGTTTCATAAAGTTGGCAAGCTGCACGAAATAGAAGGGGAAGTTTCCTCTGCCCCAGTTTTTACGCCAGTCGCTTATCATCAGCGGGAATAATTCACGGTACTGATAAGCCCGGTCTGCATTACTTTCTCCCTGATACCAGATAGCTCCTTTAATAGCATAAGGGATTAAAGGGTGGATCATTGCATTATAGAGCACGGTAGGGCGATTGGGGCCGGTAGCTCTCTGAACAGGCATTGCCGGAAGTTGCTCCTTCGTTAAGGCCACTTTGTAGGCCCACGGGCCCGCGAGTTCCAGTTTTTCTCCTGTGTTACTTTGCAGGAACATGTTTCGAGGCTCTCCATAAATGCCGCCTCCGCCCGAACCGTCAAGTACCCGGACTGCAATAATGTTTTCTCCGGCTTTCACCAGATTCCCGGGAATGGTATAGGTCCTTTTTCTCTCCCAGCCGTCGGTCATCCCTACGACAGTTCCATTGAACCAGGTTACATCCATATCGTCTACAGGTCCCAGATTCAGGGTGAGCGATTTTCCTTTCCATGTTTCAGGAAGCATGATTTTCTTTCTGAACCAGACCACTCCGTCAAAGTCGGGCAGCCCGGCTTGTTCCCAGAGATTAGGAAGGGTCATCGTTTGCCAGGAAGACACATCCACGGCTTGGGAAGCCCACGAAGTAGTTTTCAAACCGGGGTCCTTTTCGTCGAGTGTGCGGTTTCGGGCAGCAATTTCCTGGTTGTATTTTTCAGTTTCCTTCTTCTCAAAATCCTTGTCGTTTTCCATTCTCTCAACGTCTCCCAGGAACTCAGGCATCTTTTTGAGGGCGGCACCACTTGTCCAGGCTTCTGCTATTGTCCCACCCCAGGAAGTATGGATGACCCCAACGGGGACATGTTTCGCTTCAAACAAGTTTTTCGCGAAGAAATATGCCACAGAAGAGAAGCCTGAAATAGTGGAGGGAGTACATTCCTGCCAGCCATCTCCATCTGCCGTTATTTCTGAGAGGGGAGTGGTGCTGGTGTTTTTCTGAATTTGAAGCAAATGTATTTCAGGATATGCAGCAGCGGCGATCTCTTCCTTATAATTATTGATCTTGCCCCAGCCGGCGAGGGGCATTTCCATGTTCGACTGGCCCGAACAGATCCACACTTCTCCGATGAGAATATTGGTCAGTTTAAGAACCTCTCCATCGTCAAAGGTCATGGAATAGGGGCCGCCATATGAAGGGGTGGAGACAGTTGTCTTCCATTTCCCATCAGGGCCTGGCTTTACCACATATACTTTGTTGTTCCAGGAAGTGGTGATCCTGATATCCTTGCCGCCGGATGTTGATCCCCAGACAGGGACATTGTCTTTTTGCTGCAATACCATATTATTTGTGAAAAGCACGGGTAGGGTGATTTTTGCCTGTACTGATGCCGGGAGCAGCTGCAGAATATATGTAAAGACGATTAATTGGATGGTTTTATACATGACCTTCAGGTTAAATGAATGTTTATGAGGGTAAACAAACTTAGTGTTTTTTTGAGTATGTAGAAATAGATTAAGGAGAAACGTTTGTAAATTCATCAGGACAACTTTAGCATAAATTACTTTTGGCATTATCATTGCTTTTGTGATTATAAGCCTGAGTATTAAGATTTACTGGCGGGTGGATTAAAACAGGATTACTATGGAAGCATTAAAACATTTAAAGAGACTGGGTGACGAAGCGATAAAGATGGAGTCATTATATCTGGAACTTAAAATTGAAAAGGCACTTGCCGGTGATGAGTTTTCAGGAGAACATTTACTAACGGAGGCAGAGTCTCTTTGGAAAGATATCAGGGAAGAGTATTACGGATTCCTCGATTATCTTCAGAATGAAACCGGTCTGGCGGCCTGACAGGTCTCATTAAGGCCGGAAAAACCGGTATTGATTTAGTATTATTTATTATAATTGCGGCTTAATCATTATAAATGAAAGGCCGCTTTTTTATTTCTTTACTCCTCCTGATCTTTTCAGGACGAGTATCTGCTCAGAACGCCGCTGCACCAGTCGGACTTGTTGATTTTGTTCTCAGCCCCGACAGTGAAAACTGGTCGTATCCCCTGAACCGGAATGCTTCTGTGAGTATTTCAGTATTGAAATATGGTTTGCCGCTTAAGGGAGTCGTTGTTGATTATGAATATGGCCCTGAGATGCTTCCCGCAGACAAAAAAGGAAGTTTAACTTTAAAACAGGGAACTGTAAAAATAGACATTGGAAGCTGCAGTAAACCAGGATTCAGGCAGTTGTCGGTGAAGGCTGTTTATAACGGGAAAGTTTACAGAGGGGCTATCAAGCTGGGATGGGAGCCGGAGAAGATACAACCGACTGTGTCCATGCCTGCGGATTTTATGCAGTTCTGGAGTAAGGAAACGGAGGAATGCAGGAAAGTTCCGCTGGATCCGGAGCTTACTTTTCTCAAGGAATATTCTACTCCCGACGTGGATGTATATCTTGTAAAGATCCGGATCAGTCAAAGCGGGAAAGCGGTTTATGGATATTTATGTAAACCTAAGGGTGGCGGTAAATTTCCGGTTTTATTCTCTCCTCCAGGAGCAGGAATTAAAGGAATTGCGCCTTCTGTATTTTATGCAAAACAGGGATTTATAAGTTTTACTACCGAGATTCATGGGATATCTCCTTTGCTGGATGCTGCTGTATATAAAGAGATCAGCAATGCATTTGGCGACTATTGGTATCATCATATCAGTAACCGGGATGAATATTATTATAAAGACGTTTATCTGGGATGTGTCCGTTCGGTTGATTTTTTGTGTAGTTTGCCGGAATTCGATGGGAAGAACGTGGTTGTCACCGGCGGCAGCCAGGGCGGTGCGCTTTCGATCGTTACGGCAGCCCTAAACAAGCGTGTTACATGCCTGGCTGCTTTTTATCCAGCACTTTGCGATCTTACCGGCTATCTCCATGGCAGGGCAGGAGGCTGGCCGCACATTTTCAGCCTCAAAAATTCTCCGGTCACGGATAGACCGGAGAATATTAAAAGTCTGGCGTACTATGATGTGGTCAACTTTGCAAAGAACATATCTGTTCCGGGTTTTTATTCCTGGGGGTATAATGATAATACCTGTCCTCCCACTTCCATATATGCTGCTGTCAATTCCATCCCCGTTTCCAGGACTGTTGTTATTACTCCAATAACCGGGCACTGGCGGTTTGAAGAGACGAACCAGCAGTCGGTCGACTGGATCCGAAGCCAACTGAAGAAGGAATGAGGGGAGCGGCGGGAAGCTGCAGAGCGGAGACGGTTCAACTGCTACATTAGTCCGAATTTGATACCGGCAAACATAGTGAAAGGCCTTGCTGGTCCATATATATAGTTACTGTCCCTGTTTTTGCCGGTATCAAAATCTTTCTGGTACTGGTTGAAAAGATTCTGGGCACCTGCATAAAGCTGAAGATCCTGCGCAATCTTTTTCAGTGTAAACCGGTAAGATATTTTGAGGTTTGTTTCATTGAAGGTTGGAGAGGTAATAAGAACGTCGGTGTCGTTCTCCGGTGCACCTGCAAAATGAGGCACTTTCATCGGGCCTGTAACCACGCCTGAAATGCTGGCATTGAAACGGCTTTGCGGGAGGATGGTCAGGGTGTAGAAGCCATAAATGTCGGGTGCGCGGAGGTATCTTCTGGTTCCGGGAAGTTCCGTAGACCACCTTACTGGTTTTTGATATTCCGATTTTTGAAAGGTGATACCCGATTCAATCTGGAACTTTTGGCTATAATTAATCCGGCCTTCGATGGTGGTGCCTTTTACATCTGAATTGCCACCATTCCTTCTCATAAGTTGCTGATTTCCTTCCTGGTCGGCGCCAGTTTCCTCTAATACGAATGCGTTATAGAGCCTGGTGAAAAATGCGTCGACGGTGAATCCGTAGATCAGTTTTTCGCTGGCTTTGTTGTAGTCTATGGATGCATTAAAGCTGTCGGAGGTTTCTTCCTTCAGATTAGGGTCTATGCGGATCAGGGAAACTCCCCCTCCGGCAAACGCGATGTGCATGTCGGTTTCAAATGCCTGCGGCGCTTTAAATCCGCGGGCATAAGAGGTCCGGATCTGAATATTTTGTCCTGCTTTGTAAAGGGCGCTCAACCGGGGAGTCAAGATCAAAGGATCAACTTTGTTGGATTTGTTTACTCTCAGGCCAGACAGGACCGAGAAGTTGCTGCTAATGTCCCAGTCGCTTTGAACGAAAAGCCCGGTAAGGTTTATCGTTTGGTCGATCAGGTAATCGTACAGCTTAATTTCGTCGAAGGTGTATTCGCGCTGTACTTCAAGCCCCGTGGTGATGGTATTTTTTCCGCCAAGGAAATCCCGGAAGAGGTGATTGTATTGAAATCCCCCCTGGATAGAATGATTTTTAGTATGTCCCCATGCATCACTATGGTCGATTCCGGTGTAATGGGTTCGTTTGGTGTTTTGCCCGGAAAGATAAATGCTGAAGCTATTGATGCCGTCTTTAGCTTCATGCTGATAGTTGAGCCCCCCCAGGAGAATGTTATGCAGACGGTATTCCGACTGGTCAGCTTTATCGGCCTGCTCATCTATCTTGTTTCCCCCCCGTCGTTCTTCGTAAAAGCTCCATCCGTTGAAATCCAGACGGCTCCGGGGCCGGAATTTGTGGAATGAATTTATCCCACATGAAATGGTTGTGTGTTTTGAGATCTCGGAGTAGCCA
>JBQGEO010000693.1:0-3718 GCA_052039655.1 Pararcticibacter sp. | reverse complement strand
TTAAAGAAGCCGGGGCTGTATAATTGCTCTCTGACAACAGAAACAGCCTGAAGCTTTCTCTCATATGCTTCGAAAATGCAGGTGAGCAGTCCCCCCCACGATCCGTCGTAGACTAAAGATATCATCAGAAGAGAGACAGTTGAGAGGGGTTATTCTTCAAATACTTGCTTTGAGAACCTGACAGTATAAACTGCTTTATCTGCATCGCTGAAAGGTTACGGCGCTCGAACTCCCGGCTCCGGCAAATTACAAAATAACGGGCCCTGTTGACGGCCACTCCCAACTTCTTCAGATGCTCCCAGTCCAGCTTCTGGAAACGCCTGGCTACGATAATCTTTTTAGCTGAAATGAGTCCGATACCCGGCACTCTCAATATATGGTGAAGATCTGCCCGGTTAATGTCGACCGGAAATTCAGTGGGATTTCTTAATGCCCAGCTTAACTTGGGATCAATGTCGGCATCCAGGTTAGGCGCAGAAGAATTGAGCAACTCTCCCACCTTAAATCCATAAAAGCGGGTGAGCCAATCGGCCTGGTACAAACGGTTTTCTCTCAGCAGGGGAACCGCACTTCCAATTGCAGGAAGACGATTGTCATTGCTTACAGGAATATACCCTGAATAATACACCCTTTTCAAATTAAACTCCCTGTATAGCCGGCTGGCTGACTGCATAATATCGCAGTCCGTTTCTCCGGAAGCTCCTATTATCATCTGAGTACTCTGTCCTGCGGGAACGAAGGAAGGCGTTCTGGCAAATATTTTCTTCTCTTCTGTATTTTGGATAATTCCCTCCTTAACATAGTTCATTGGCCGGATCATATCCTTCCGATCCTTTTCCGGCGCTAAAAGTTTCAGCCCCCTGTCTGTAGGAATCTCAATGTTCACACTAAGACGGTCTGCATAAAGCCCGGCTTCATACATGAGCTCGTCACTGGCGCCGGGAATAGACTTCAGGTGAATATATCCGTTAAACCGGTGCTCTGTTCTGAGTAATTTCGCAATCCTTACGAGACGCTCCATGGTATAGTCTGCATCCCTGAAAATACCTGAACTTAAAAACAAACCCTCTATGTAATTCCGACGGTAAAAATTTATGGTAAGATCCACCACCTCTTCCACCGTAAACGCCGCCCTTTCTATGTCGTTGCTCTTTCTGCTGACACAATAAGCGCAGTCATAAATACAGAAGTTAGTAAGCAGGATCTTTAAAAGCGACACGCACCGTCCGTTAGATGTATAAGTATGGCAGATCCCGTGACCTGTGTTGCCTAATCCTTTATTGTCATTCTTCCGGTTACTCCCGCTTGAAGCACAGGAGACATCGTATTTGGCTGCATCGGCCAGAATTTTTAGCTTTTCCAGTGTGCGTTGAGACATAGGGATAAAAATACTAATATTTTTAGCAAAAAAACAACTGGTATTAAAAAAGACTTGCCCGTCTTTTTGGAAAAAAAGCATACGGAGGATTTACACGAAGCCGTAGAACAACGCGTGAGAGATTTGGGTAAGCATTTTGACCGTTACTGGCTTAACTGTTACCGCCGCATACCCGTGTAGCCGTTTTTTGCCATGTTTTGATCGTACCGGTAGATTGCATAAATTTGTATTATGGAAGCAATACTAATTCATCCCAAAAACGAAGAGCAATTGGCTGCGGTGAAAGCGTTTGCTAAGGCCTTGAAAATGGATTTTGAAACCAAAGTAACAGAAAGTCCTTATGATCCTAAATTTGTAAAACAAATCCTTAATGCCGACAAATCTGCAAAAAAAGGCAATGTTACGAGGATTAAAGATGCCAAAAATATATGGCAAGATATTCTGTAGACATTGAGAAAAAAGCAAAGAAGCAACTAGCAGAGCTTTACAGGTCAGGCAATAAAGCCACTATAAAGAAAGTCGAAGTTATTTTTGCTGAATTAGAAGAGCATCCAGATTCTGGAACCGGTAACCCCGAAGAACTGAAATATGAATTATCCGGGTTTTGGTCAAGGCGTATCAATTCAAAGGACAGGCTTATTTATAAAATCAACGATTCAGAAGTAATTGTTACTGTGATTTCAGCAAAGGGACACTATGGTGATAGTTAAAAAGCGTGGATAAAGCTGTTCTTTCCTAATAAAACCCAATAACGTTCTTAGCTACGCTTACTTCAGATTTCAAATGAAATGTAGCGAATTATCCCTTTTCGCATTGAAAGAGAAAGGCTTTCAAATATTGAGCTTCCGCTCCAGTCAGTTCCATAGCCTCCCCCATAAGGCGGAGAAGCTTATCCTTTAGTTTTTCGGTATCTGTCTACCGAAAAGCATTATCAGCCACCATTCCTTTTTTGTTGGTCATGTCATAATGGGCGAAAAGCGTATTTTTTAATTACTATCCTGTAGTATCTTAAATACACCACTTTTAACATCTAATAACCAGGGCCTTGGCTTAGGTAGTGTAAGCTTTCCGTCGCCGATTTCAAGGGGCATCCACAAGTAACGGGAGTCCCACTGCGCTGAGGGACGCCACTGATCAGCCATGAATATAACGGTTGTTGATTTAGTGCCTGTTACTTTAATCATCATTGTCGACTGTGACTGATAGGTATTGGTCTCAGGGGGAGCGATGTCCTTGAATTCGGTCCACGGGCCTTCCAATGAGCGGGACGTTGCATATTTGTTAGGATTGGGATTCCAGCCGGTTAAAGCCGAGCCGATAACATAATAAAGGCCTTTGTAATGAACAACAGCTCCGCCTTCTAAAGGGGCATTGATCAGGCTCATTTCCTTTTCTATACTCATGAAGTCGGATGATAACTTAACGATGTGAAAGCCCAATTCCCTGTCTTCGAAGATGAGGTAGGCAGATCCATCATCATCGATAAACTGTCCGATATCCCGGCTCGGCCTCCCAAGCGGACGAAAGCTCTTTACAAACTTGAAATCACCATCGGCATGATCGCTGGCGGCAATGCCTACGCGGGCATACGAATAGTCCTTATTGTCCAAATGGAAGTACATAACATACTTTTTCGATGCGGCATTGAAGTACACTTTAGGCCTTTCCAGGACCCAGCCCGGACCAAGACTTTCCGGATCTGACATCTGCACTACATCTTTCAGGAACTTCCAGTTGACTAAATCCTTTGATGAGTAGCAACTCACATAACGCAGATCAGGGTCGAGCCCCTGGCGACGCTGCTCGCCATACCAGTAATAGGTGTTCTTGATTTTTATTATGCCACCGCCGTGAGCCTGTATGTGGTTTCCGTTTTGATCCGGCCAGATTACGCCCGGCTCAATTGCTTTCCTTTGCGCCAGGATCTCCTGGGCGGCACAAAGCAGGATGACAACGGATAAAAAGCATCCGATCCAACTTTTTTTAAGTGTGTGTTTATAAAAGTTCATGTGTGGTTTTAGAAGAGTCAGATACTATGCGATCAGCGATTTCAATGTTGAAAAACAAGTACTAAACCAGGTTCTGATTTGTCGCCTTTTGTTGCTGACATCAGACCAATCTCATCGATCAATGCCCCCGGAATAATTACCTGATCTCCTTTAACAGTTATCTTCTGCGTTACATCCACGGCTCTGTCGCCAGCTAAATCCTGGGCAAATATTCGTTTAACAGCCACCGGAGTCTTTACCTGTATAGTAAGCTCGTTAAAATGACCGAACACTCCTAAGGGTTTATCAAGGCTGTCAGTCTTTAACATCACATTTGCGCGCGGAGTAATGT
>JBQGEO010000692.1:0-2266 GCA_052039655.1 Pararcticibacter sp. | reverse complement strand
CCTCCTTTATCTGTTGGCTGTGAAAAATAGCTTCCGGATATGGAAAACTGTTCCCGTGCAATCTCAAAGCCCGCAGGGACAAGCTGAGTCGCTTTCTTTGTGAGCACATAGAAATCAATGAGCAATTCATCTCCTGCTGAGGTTTTTAAAGAGGGGAGCTTAAGACGCACATCGCCCGATGAATGCGGTGGAACATTAACGGTGAATTCTCCTTCTCTGATAATTGCCCCGTTCTTATTGAGTTTCCATTGGATCTGGTATTCGTTCAGATTCGTGAAGTCAAACTCGTTTTTAATGGTGAATACACCTGACAGAAGGTCTTTCGCTTTGAAATGGACATTCTGGTAACCCTTTTTTACTTCGTAAAGTCCGGGATCGGGGGTGCGATCAGAACTTAGAAGTCCGTCTGCGACTCCATTTTCGTCATTTTGCCAGTAAAATCCTCCAAGATCGCCGCCATAGGCCCAGAATATTTTGCCGTTATCGTCTGTTGTCCTGATGCCTTGATCTACCCAATCCCAGATAAAACCACCCTGCATATGTTTACTGCTCCTGATGATGTCCCAGTATTCCTGGAAATTACCATTACTGTTACCCATCGCATGCGAATACTCGCACATAATATAAGGTCGGTCTTTCTTTGCAGAAGCATAGTTTTTCATGGAGCCGATGCGCGGATACATGGGGCATACAATATCGGTGTTTTCATTCTCACCGGCCTGCTCAAACTGTACCATCCTGGTGTTGTCTCTCTGCTTGATCCATTTATAAGCCTCGTAGAAAACCGGTCCGTTTCCGCATTCATTTCCCAGCGACCATATAATAACGGAAGGATGGTTTTTGTCTCTTTCCACGAGTCTGTGTATCCTGTCAAGGTGAGCTGGAGCCCACAATGGCAGATATGCGGGATGCTTTGACTTATCGAACCAGCTCTGCCATTCGGCACCCATGCCATGAGTTTCGATGTTTGCCTCATCCACCAGGTAAAGGCCATACTGATCGCAGAGCTTATACCAAAGAGGATCATTGGGGTAATGGCTTGTCCTGACAGCATTGATGTTGAACTGTTTCATCAATTGAATGTCCCGGATCATTAATTCCTTTGATGGAACATGCCCGTTGACGTCGTCGTGTTCATGACGGTTTACCCCTTTTACATATACCGGCACCCCGTTGATCAATAGTTGTGCATCTTTGATCTCTACCTTTCGGAAACCGATCCTGGAGCCGGTTAATCCGAGTGTTTTTCCGGCCTTGTCTTTAAGTGAAATGACACACTGGTAAAGGTTCGGATGTTCTGCACTCCACTTTAATGGTGCTTTTACAGATCCGCTGATCGCTATACTGGCTATAGAATCCGATGACAGGTCAAAATTCTTTGTTCCGGAGTAAACGGTTTTCCCTTCTTTATCCAGTACAGAGATAGAAAGGTTTCCTGCTTTTATTGTGTTTCCGGAAAACTGCCTGAGGTCGACGGAGGCACTGAAGAGTCCGTTCTTATATTCTTTATCAAGATCTGCTTTTATGAAAAAGTCCCATACGCTCAACCTGGGTAGTGAATAAAGAAAGACGTCTCTCTCGATCCCGCTGAGCCGCCAGAAGTCCTGGTCTTCAAGATAGCTTCCGTCGTGCCAGCGGAATACCTGTACTGCCAGCAAGTTTTTGCCTTTCTTCAGATTCCGGGTGATATTAAATTCGGCGGGTGACTTCGCCGCTTTAGTAAGTCCTACTTTTTGACCGTTGACATAGACGAAGGCACACCCGGCGATTGAACCGAACTGGAGGATTACTTCTCTGCCCTGCCAGTTTTCGGGTATTGTAAATTCTTTCCGGTAGGTGCCGACCGGATTATTTTCACCGATATACGGAGGAGTGGCCGGATGCGGATAGGTGATATTTGTGTAGATCGGTATACCGAACCCTTGCAACTCCCAGTTTGAAGGTACCGATAGCTCGCTCCATTGGGAATCGTCGAGGTCTGTCCTGTAAAAGTCTTTGACCCTGCCGGCATGTTTGTCTGCATAGCTGAATTTCCATTTCCCGTTGAGGGACTGGTAATGCGGGGAGCGGCTGTAGTCATCTTTTATTACGTCCTGGAGATTTTCAAAGAGCATAAAAGATGCATGTGGCCGTTCTTTGTTCTGTTCAACAATAGCCGGGTTTTCCCACTCATTTTGCTGAGAAAATGCTTTCAGGCACAGCAGCAGGCAAATACTTGTTAGAAAAAGTCTGTTCATAAATATCTAAGTGTCGGTTAGTATAAATA
>JBQGEO010000691.1:0-2475 GCA_052039655.1 Pararcticibacter sp. | reverse complement strand
CTCGACACCAGTACGACGGCAGACGAGGTGAATTTCTCATACGGAGGAATAAAGTGGGCTCACAGGATTAAAACAAATATCGATGCAGATATCAAAATAGACAATACCACGGATACCTATTCATTTCAGACCGATAAGATCAGGCTGAATGAGCTCCAGTTAGCTGCAAACGGGTTTGTAAAGATGGCAAAGGAGAGCTACGATATGGATATTAAGTTCAAGGCATTGTCTACAAGTTTTAAAAACATCCTTTCATTTGTACCGGCAGTCTATCAGCATGATTTTGAATCGGTAAAGACAAGCGGAACCCTCGCGTTCGACGGGGAAGTAAAAGGCACCTACAGCGACGGACGGCTTCCAGGGTACAAAGTAAACCTGGATGTGAAGGATGGCTTCTTTCAATACCCCGATCTGCCTAAAGCCGTTAAGAATATTAACCTGAAGCTTTCCGTTAACAATCCGGATGGTATTACCGATCATACCGTGATTGATATCCCGAAGGGGCATATTGAAATGGACAAAAACCCGTTCGACTTCAGGCTCAACCTCAAACAGCCGCTTACAGCCCTCCTGGTGGATGCAGCAGCGAAGGGGATCCTGGATCTGTCTCAGATAACCAGCTTTGTTAAACTCGAAAAAGGCACTTCACTGAGTGGTGTCCTGAATGCCGATGTGGCGATAAAAGGCAGCGCCAGTGCTGTTCAAAAACAGAAATACGAACAATTTGACGCAAGGGGAACCCTTGCACTGAAGAACTTCCTTTACCGCTCTTCCGATTATCCTGAGGGTGTGAAGCTCAGTAACCTGCTCATGACGTTTAATCCTAAAAATGTGACGGTTAATAACATGGCCGGAAGTTTTATGAATACGAACTTTACCGCAACAGGTACCATTAATAACATTCTCCCTTACGTGGTGAAAAATGAACCTCTCGACGGGGTGATCAATCTTTCTGCCGACCGGGTGGATCTGAACAAATGGATGAGCTCCACTTCTGAAACCGGCGAAGGCAGTTCGGCGACAGCCCCATTTGCCGTACCATCAAACCTCAACATTCAGCTTAATGCAAAGGCTGGGTCCGTTCACTATGATAAGCTGGAGATCAGCAATCTTTCAGGAAGCCTGCAAATAGAAGACCAGGCGGTAAAAATGAAAGATGTACAGGGGAATGCCCTTGATGGTACGATGGCTGTCAGCGGTTCTTATTCCACTAAACTCAATAAGAAGAAGCCCGATATCTCACTTAACTATCATGTGACAGACGTAGATATACAGAAAACCTTTTACGCATTTAATACCGTACAAAAGCTGATGCCGGTGGGCAAATTCCTCGCAGGCAAGTTAAGCTCGAGCCTTGATGTAACAGGGCAGCTGGGAGAAAATATGATGCCGGGACTCGCGACTCTTACGGGCAAGGGGAATGTGCTTCTGCTCAAGGGGATCCTGAATAAGTTCCAGCCCCTGGAGAAAATGGCCTCTACGTTAAATATCAATGCGTTAAAAGACGTTTCTGTAAAAGACATCAAGAGCTACTTTGAATTTGCCGGCGGCAAAGTTCTGGTAAAGCCTTTCAACCTGAAAGTGAAGGATATCGACATGGAGATCGGCGGGATGCACGGCCTTGATCAGAGCCTTGACTACACTATTAATCTAAAAGTTCCGCGCGAACTGATGGGCGAAAAAGGCAACGCCCTGGTAAACGGCCTTGTGGCAAAAGTCAATAATAAAGGAATTCCGCTGAATGTGGCAGAGAAGATAAACCTTCAGTTGCTCATGCAGGGCACGATCAGTAACCCGCTTCTTAAAACCTCGCTGAAACAGAGTACGGCTAACCTGGCCCAGAGTATGAAGGAGCAGTCTGCAGAATTTGTGAAGACAAAAGTGGAAGTTGCCAAACAGGCTGCAGTGTCAGCGGCGAAAGATTCCATCGCCTCTGTAAAAAGGCAGCTGGCGAAGAGTGCAGCAGACGAACTGGCAAAAAAACTGTCGGGAAAGGGAGATACTACGGCTGGTAAGCAGGATACCAGGAAGAGCCTGGAAGAAACCGGAAAGGGGCTTATCAAGGGACTTAATCCCTTTAAGAAAAAAGAGCAGCCAAAACAGCAGGAGCAGCCAAAACAGGAGCAGCAGTAAAGTATATTTATCTTTTCAGAAGCTGATACCTGATCAGGCGGCAATCTGCGTAGTCCTCTTTCAGGATTTTTTCGGCCAGAAGATAGAGTAGTTCCGATTTGGTTTTGGAAGCATACTTCCAGTCTGTTATTGAGTGGAACCCGTGCTGGGCAAGAATATCCTCCTCGCTTATTAAATTAAGTTGAATTTCGTTTCTCTGAATCATGGTATTATGTATTTGTTTCAGAGATTATTACGGGTACTATACACATGGGTTTCGCAAGCTTGGGTGTATCATACACCAGATCTGGTGTATGATACCTGTCATATTATTCGCTGACCTGGCTCAAATTTTCATCTGTC
>JBQGEO010000690.1:0-1837 GCA_052039655.1 Pararcticibacter sp. | reverse complement strand
AGGTCTTTGATCAGCCTGGAGCCTTTCGTAACAGGTTGTTTATTAACTCGATCACATATGACTGGATGCAGGACAAGAATAAGCTTCATAGTTTAACGCCGGTTAATATTGAGTATCGCGACGGGCGGTTAGATCCTGAGTTTCGTGATTCGATAAGGCAGTTGGGGTATGAGGCTTATATCAGGACTAATGACCGCCGCTACTTTAACCTTGGAAGCATTTATAGCTATACCTATAATGCCAATAAGTTAAATTCGTATGATAATTTCTTCTATTTCCGCGGGCTCGCCGACCTTGGAGGTAATACATTGGGAATATTGGCAGATGTTCTGAAACTTAAGAAGGATACCTCTGGCTTCAGAACGCTGGCAGGATTGAAATATCTGCAATATGCAAAGACGGAAATAGACTTTCGCTTCTACAAGCACCTGGGAGGGGAGAGGCAGCTTGTTGCCAGGATAAATCCGGGGGTGGTTTATGCCTATGGAAATACGTACGGAAGTACCGATTCCGTTGGCCTTCCTTATGAGAGGAATTTCTATGCAGGCGGCTTTTCCGGTGTTCGCGCATGGCAGGCGAGAACGCTCGGCCCGGGCAATTACAACCGGCGGGATATACAATCTGAAGAGGCGCGAAAGAACCTGACCTACCTCGATCAGTATGGTGAAATAAAGCTGGAAGGCAATATTGAGTACCGTTTCAAGATCATGAATAATTTCCTGGGAGCCAAGCTGAAAGGAGCTACATTTACAGACTTTGGAAACGTATGGAGGCTGCACCGGACAAAGGATTTCAGGGGAGGAGAGTTCAGGTTTGATAAATTCCTTGATCAGCTTGCACTGGGTGCGGGAGCGGGGTTAAGGATTGATGTCCAGTATTTTGTTTTTCGCCTCGATGTAGGAGCTAAAATCAAAGATCCTCAATTTACCGGGTCAGATCAATGGGTTGTGAAACACTTGTTCAGCAGAAGTGAGCGGAGCGACTTTAAAGCAGAGTATTTAAGAACAAATGCCCCTGACCGCTACCGGTTTTTGCAGTATAATTTCGGAATCGGCTTGCCGTTCTAGAACTCAGTATCATTCGGCTCCGGTGCAGGAGGTTCGTTACGTTGTAATCGCTACCAACATGGTAACGGCATTAAAAGACAGCAGACTTTATTCCGTCGATAATCGTCTCAAAGACAGTTGGCAACCCCAATCCTTTGTTCGAGTTAAACAGGGCCATGGCAACCAGGATGATGACAGCGAACACAATGAATTTGCGGAACATGCTTGCGAGAACAATGAGACCAAGAGGGACCAGTACCAGTATCATCCAGTTTATTTTGAAAGGATTTAATCCGCTCTCTTTTTTTATAACATAATAGAGCTTGGCGTGTGTACCTGCATCGTTTTTATGTTTCAGGTATACAAAGGTCGACTTGTCTATTTGCTGGGGGGCTACAGCAACCCCGTCGTTAAACCGGAGTTCCTGTTTGAATCCATTTATGCTGAACAGGTAGGTTCCGCTCACGCTTTCCAGTGGCTTTTCGTTTTCGTCGGCTGCTATCACTGCCAGCTTATCGTTTTTAAGAAGGTTTTCCTTCACGATGAAATTATTAAGAGAATCGGTTCCTGTTCCGGCTGATACCGAACCCTGTGATATAATAATAGCTGTCAGTAAAATTCTTATGAGCGTTTTCATTATTCTAAACTTCTTTTATTATATAGTACATAGCCGATATGGAACATAATACCATACCGCTTTTGTGCATCGTCGTAATGATTGAAACTTAAACCAATGGGACCTGCCGGTGAATGGAAAACCAATCCGGCAGTCGCCGCGTACGAACGATCCG
>JBQGEO010000689.1:0-3419 GCA_052039655.1 Pararcticibacter sp. | reverse complement strand
GCCACACGGTCGTTATCGTCGACCAAACCATCACCGTTGACATCCTTATATTTGAGATCTCCCGGCTGGTAGACTCCAAATGTTTGCACCGGACTATTCCGAATGTCATCATAATCCCTGAACATGCCTAAAGCTATTAATCCTTTCGCCTGCTCTACACGATAACCTTTATCATTCTGATAGGGATAGATGTTATTTTGCTCATCTCGTTCGAGGATTTCATTTTTACTATAAGTAATATTACTTCTCACTATAAGATTTACCTCCCCAAATTTCTGTTTGTATTCTAAACGGCCATCAAAACCACGCGAACTTACAGCTCCCACATTAGCTCTGGGGATACTTTCCAAACCGACGATTGCGGGTAGAAAATTTCGTTGCATATAGATGCCTGTGCGTTTTTCCTTGAAGAAATCAAGGTTGGCCCCAAACTTGTCTCTGAAGAATGATATGTCGAAGCCAAGGTTTTGTTTTGTTGCCATTTCCCAGGTAACGTAAGGAGACGCCACCTGAGAATACCGGATGCCACCATAAGATCTGTTAAAACCGTAATCAGCCCACTGATATCCACTACCTCCTTCTGAGAGAGTGTACAAATAAGGGAAGCGTTCCTGATCATTACCAATCTTTAACTGATCGTTCCCCACTTTACCCCAGGAATAACGAATCTTAAACATATTCATCCATTTTAGATGATCCTTGATAAACTTTTCCTCCGACACATTCCATGCAAAAGAGACGGCTGGGAAAAAGCCATATTGCTGGCCAAGAGCAAAGTTTTCCGAACCAGTATAACCGAAATTGAAATCGGCAAAATAACGGGCTTTCCAGTTATAGGTTGCACGGCCAGCAAGGGCCTGATTGCGTCTGGATATTCCGTTCTTAATATCGGTCCCAATATCTACAGTTTTTATTAAGGCATCACGGGTAAACCTTGCCACAAGTCCAAAATTATGATCCCGGAAACCTCGGTCCCAATTGAACATCGCATCGAGAAACTCTCGCCTATCGCCTCCGGACCAACTGCCTTGGACCAGTTCCATTGGATCAGAAACATGGGTAAATATCAGTTGTCCATTTTCATTACGAGCACGTTCCGCTCGCCATTGCTCGGGCCATTTGCGCCGCTGAATATCACTGCTATTATTGGTATCGTATCCGAAGATGCCTCTGAAACGAAGCCCTTTGGTTATGAAGTTGAAATTCTGCTCTAAAGAGACATTGGTCTGTATCTTGTTCTCCCAATGCTCGTTGAACCCAGTTTGCGTAGCGACCACCCACGGGTTTGTCTGATTTCCAGTACCAATAGCCGGCACATAACCATTAGAATACATAACAGGTGTACGTATGGGAGAATAGCCAAAAAGAACACCCCAAAAAAAGTCATCACCTAATCCCGGACTGTTACGTTTGTCGAGTGAGCCTGAAACTCCAACTTTTGCTACAGTCGTTTTTGTGATGTCAATATCCGTATTTAAACGGAAGTTCCAGCGCCTGTAATTGGCATTTGTGTTGTAGTCGCTCTTCAGTGTTTCGTCTATTCTGTACATCCCGCCTTCGTTCACATAGCTGCCTGATGCAAAATAGCGGGCTGTCGCTCCGCCGCCACTCATATTCAGGTTAGCACGATAAGTCATAGCGTTATCTTTGAGCAACAGATCCTGCCAGTCCACACTCGGATAGAGATCGGGATCCAGGCCTAAACGCAGAATCTCTAATTCCTCAGGCTGATAAATAGGTGCCTGATTACGTGTAATACGTGACTCATTTATCAGGTTAGCATAAGTAACCCCATTTTCGAATTCCGGAGTAATGGTCCGTGTATTATAAATGGTTTCATCTTTGAAGTTAATATTGATCTTGCCCTCTTTCCCACGCTTGGTGGTGATCAGTATTACTCCATTTGCTCCTTTTGAACCGTAAATGGCTGTAACTGCAGCATCCTTCAGGACAGAAAAAGATTCAATATCTTCTATATTGATCTCATTTATACTACGTTCAATATTATCTACTAGAACTAAAGCACTCGAGCCACCTCCGAAAGTCGATATCCCCCGAATCCAGAACTCAGAGATATTCCTTCCCGGCTGGCCTGATTGCATCATAGCCATAACACCCGGGACATTTCCAGCCAGCGCATTTGTCAGACTCGAAGTCGGATTTGATTTCAGATCTTCTACATTAACGGTAGTGACAGCCCCTGTAAGTGTTGCTTTTTTCTGAACTCCGGTACCCGTAACCACTACTTCATTCAAGACGCTCGTCTCTGCTTCCTGTAGCCTCACATTAATAACAAGAGCATCTTTTACTACTATCTCTTGTGTTTTAAAAGAGACATAAGAGAATCTCAACTTCTTATATCGTTCTACCTTAATTTTATATCTGCCGTTTATATCAGTAGTTGTACCGAAGCCAGGCGCGTCTGGGACAGTCACACTTACACCAATTAATGGTTCCCTCTTTGTATCGGTTACTGCACCAGTCACTTCAACTATTTCCTGTGCCAGAGCACTAACAGCGACACTGAGAAGCAACACACAGGTTAGTAAGAATCTATTAATAATTCTATTCACTGATTGTTCTATAATTACTTTTTATCCATTTCTTCCAGAGCAATTTTGCGAAAGCGGCGATTCGCCTTGTCTCCGATATAAAAGGCACCTTCCGCCTCGTTGTAGGCAATTCCGGTTGGCCTGTCGAACCTTGCTTCCAGTCTTAGGTCGCCATTCACATAGCCCCATGGATCAGCGTTTATACTCGAACTCCCTCTTCCTGCAAAAGTTGTCACGCTTCCGGCGGGGGTTAGTATCCGGATGTCGTGGTTTTCCATTTCCGTGAAATAGAAATCATACTGGTCCGTCCTTCCCTCTGCCACATATTTTGGATTTTTTACGAACACTCCCTGATAGGGGGTGCTGAGACGAACAGAGGAACCAACGCCATCTGCATAACCCTTACTTCTGAGCTGGCCACATACCAGATAGGGCTGATTGAATTGTTTCTTTTCCCAGTTGTAATCAACGCGAAGAATATAATGTCGGTTGATAACCACAATATAAGCGTAGTTCCCGGTCGGATGTATAAAGACCTTATATTCCCATTCCGGGTCCTGGATAAAGAACAAGGGGGGAAAGAAATCCTTGACTCCAAGTTCTCCATTGAAATACTTATTCAGGTCAAAACGAAAGAACTCTCCCTTACCATAGCTGTTAAAATACATTTCACCATTAATTGGATGAACGGACGCGCCATTACACTGCTTGTATTCTGTCATAACTTCCAAATCCTGCCAATTTTTGTCCCGCGATAGCCTCATTGTTGCCCTGTCATTCTCTCCGTTCCGATCTTCGGCAATGATCATATATTTGCCATCGAGCGTGAAATCAATACTACGGGGACGATCAAAGCCCGCACGCTTT
>JBQGEO010000688.1:0-2790 GCA_052039655.1 Pararcticibacter sp. | reverse complement strand
TTTATCCGATTCCAGCGCTTGTCGCAGGGCCGTAACATCCGGGTGAGGCGCAGCTGCCCAGATCAGTACTTTCTGTGCTCCATCCAGCATCTCTACGTAGAAATCGTCCTGGTTATTCCGGGTCGAAAGTTCACCTTCCAGAGCAGAAAGCTTTAATGAATAGTGGTGAATACCTTTCTTCGTACCCGGCAGGATTAGCGGGATGGTTTGATGATACTCATCCGAAGTAATTGAAATACTTTTTTGCAGCAGGGCTCTCCCCTCCTCCATGACCGTTAAAGTGGTACTTCTGCCTTTACTTTCATAAGCTTCAACGCTGACCTCAACCTGGAAGTCATTACCCGTGTAGACTATTGTATTGTAATGGACATTTGCGATCAGCAGATCTTTATGTGGCACCGTATCTCCAAGGGCGATCGTAAAAACCGGCGCCTTTAACGTTTTCGCATCATATAAAGGATTTCCTCCTTTATTATAAAACCAGTCAGTTTACAGCACCACCGCGCCGACATTTAGACTGGCATAGTGGTCGTTGATATATTGAAAGAAATCAGAAAGACCGGTTAGCTGCTCGTTGAAACGATATTCTTTTCCTTCCCTGACCTCCGCGCCGATAGTAAAAGTATGCAGGTTATACCTGGAAGAAAGCCGCTTCTGCAGATCTCTTATTCCTTCCGAATAAGAGCTGATGTTAAAACCTTTTGGCTTTGATAAAGCTATGGAAGCCGAATTATCCTGAGCAAACAGGATAACTGGCTTTTCTACGGTCTTATTCGACTGCCTGATGTAAGGAGCGAATAGAAGAAAGCAGATCAATGAAACCACGGCAGTTCTCAGAAAACACAGCCAGCGCCGGAGGGACTTCGTAAATGAGTTATGCTGTCTGTAAAGAATAAAAGCATACCCCAGCCCCAGCAGTAAACTGAGCAGCAACCACAAAAATGAAAAGAGGGTAAACTGCACCATGGAAGCTATTATTGAAAAGACTGCTCAGGACTGTTTACAACATTCCGCCGTCAACTGCAATCACCTGACCGGTAACGTAGGCACTCAGGTCAGAAGCCAGGAATACGCAGACATTAGCAACGTCTTCCGTTTCACCGGCTCTCTTCATCGGGATATTTTGTTCCCAGCCCTCTACAACTTTCGGATCCAGAACTTCTGTCATTTCAGTCTTTATAAAACCGGGAGCTACCACATTAGTACGGATATTTCTTGATCCCAGTTCTTTCGCCACAGATTTAGAAAAGCCTATAATTCCGGCTTTTGAAGCAGCATAATTCGCCTGACCAGCATTCCCCTGCACTCCGACCACCGAGCTCATATTGATAAATACCCCTTTCCGGTTTTTCATCATAACTCGTGATGCAGCCTTCGTCACGTTAAAAATAGATTTAAGGTTCACTTCCAGCACATCATCCCATTGCTGTTCGGTCATTCGCATCAGCAAACCATCCTTTGTGATCCCGGCATTGTTTACCACGATATCTATTGTTCCGAAATCAGCCACTATATCATTGATCAGCTTATCAGCTTCCTCAAATTTGGAAGCATCAGAACGATAGCCTTTCACCTTCGTACCAGCAGCCTGTAATTCCTGTTCAAGCGCCTGTCCCTTTTCTACAGACGAGAGGTATGTAAAAGCAACATTGGCGCCTTGTTCAGCGAATTTCTCAGCGATTTTACGGCCTATGCCTTTAGAAGCTCCTGTTATGAGAGCAATTTTTCCTTCAAGTAATTTCATAAAGAATATCTATTGGCCACGAAGTTAAGATTTTTTGCCGGACGGTACTACACAGAGGCTGACATACAGGGAGGTAAAACGAGCGGCGGCATCACTCAGCCGACACATTTTCCAGGTGCTGGAGAATGGAGACAGGACGTTTATCCGGCCCCAGAGCGACAAAAGTAAGTACGCCATGAATCGCCAGTTCTCTGTGTTCCTCATACATCTGTTCAACAAAAATATCGATCCCTACTTTTAGGCTTGTACGTCCCACTTCAGTGACTTTTGCTACCAGTTCTACAATTGTACCCGAAGGAATGGGTTTATTAAAGTTGATCCGGTCTGATGATACCGTCACCACGGGAAGCCGGGTGAAACGTGTAGCCGCAATAAAGGCAGCTTCATCCATCATGTGCATCGCTACTCCCCCGTGAAGAGTATCATAATGATTGGTATTAGTGGCAAAAACAGGCTTAAACATCCTGACTTCTGACTGAATAATTCGTTCTTCAACATTCATACAGCAAAAGTACTCGGTTTATACAGGGAAAGCAAAGCAGATAATTGCTCCTTATTTCTCTGCCGGTATAAACTTCATGGAAATAGAATTCACGCAATGCCGGGTATCTTTAGAAGTAAAGCCTTCTCCCATAAACACATGCCCCAGGTGCGCACCGCAATTCGCACAAACAATTTCTGTCCTTTGCCCATCTGCATCCGGCAGTTTCTTCACCGCACCCTTTATTTCGTCATCAAAGCTTGGCCAGCCGCAATGCGAATCAAATTTATCTTCAGAACGATAAAGAGGAGCATTGCAGCGCCTGCAGATATAAGTTCCCTTTTCCTTATTATTAAGATATTCGCCGGTGCCGGGATACTCTGTTCCTTTATTGATGATAACACGTTCTTCTTCGGGAGTTAACTTATTATAGTTCATATTTTTGATTGTCATTACTTTTTCGGCTTTAGCAGGTGCCTGCGATTGTTTCTTTTTTTCCTGTCCGCAGGAATACAACGAGATAATCATGAGACAGCAAAAGAGAGAGATAGTTTTTTGCATGATC
>JBQGEO010000687.1:0-7085 GCA_052039655.1 Pararcticibacter sp. | reverse complement strand
AGCCTCATGGGGGCGCTTTTTATAGCTCTTGCTTCCTCGCTCGCTATGGGGGCAATGCAGGTGCCGTTGAGAGATGTATTGATTATACTGGCAAAATACGGGGGACTAATGAAAAACATTGCGGTGGATCCTTCATACGAGGGGGTGATTCATATAGTCAGGTTGCCGCGAGTCTTACTCGGCGTGCTGGTAGGGGCGGCTCTTGGGGTTTCGGGGGCAGCTATACAGGGAATCTTCAGGAACCCGCTTGCAGAACCCGGACTGATCGGTATCTCCGCTGGTGCGTCACTTTTTGCTGTCGCGATCATTGCCCTTGAAGTGTCGCTTCTGTCTGTGCTGAGCAACGTTCTGGGATATTACCTGCTCGCGATCGGTGCATTCACGGGAGCCGGTATAGCAGCATTGATCGTTTATCAGCTTTCGAGAACAGAAGGGAGGCCGAACGTGGCCACTATGCTGCTTGCAGGAATTGCAATCAACGCGCTGGCGGGAGCTCTGACCGGGCTCAGTACCTATATGGCGGAGGAGCAGCAGCTCCGCTCAATCACTTTCTGGATGCTGGGAAGCCTGGGAGGCGCTACATGGCAGTCTGTAGGCTGTATTGCGCCGTTCGTTCTGATCCCTGTCTTCATATTGCCGCTTCTGGGTAAGAGTCTTAATGCTTTTGCACTTGGCGAGACGCAGGCCGATTTGCTGGGACTCCGAACGGACAGGGTAAAGCTCCAGGTTGTTCTTCTGGCTACCATGGCAGTCGGTGCATCTGTTGCAGTTTCGGGCATTATCGGGTTTGTAGGCTTACTCGTACCGCACACCATACGGCTTATCGGCGGAGTGGACAATAAGTATGTTTTACCTGCCTCTGCTCTGCTGGGGGCACTCATTCTGACTGTTGCCGACCTGGTCGCAAGAACCCTGGCGGCACCTGTAGAGCTCCCTATCGGGGTAATTACAGCCTTGCTGGGCACTCCTATGTTCCTGTATATCCTGGTGAGAGATAAGAAAAAGGTGTTATATTAAGATTCAGTATGCTTACACTTCATTCAGTCAGTTATAATGTCCAAGACAGAGCGCTGCTTAAGGATATCAGTTTTCATCTGGGACAGGGTGAAATGATGGCTATACTTGGCGCCAACGGAGCCGGAAAATCTACTCTTCTTCGTCTGCTAAGTGCCGAACGCAGCCCGTCCCGGGGTGTGATCCATTTTCGCCGGAAAGATCTTGCGGCTTACAGTCACCGCGAACTCGCATCCCTTCGTGCGGTTCTGAGTCAGCAAAACGCCCTGAGTATGCCTTTCCAGGTAGAAGAAGTGGTGATGATGGGACGCTATCCGCACTTCAATCACCGTCCGGGCAGGAGAGATACAATTGCCGTTGCGGAAACGATGGAAGTCTGCGGCCTTAGTCACCTGGCCGACCGGAATGTTCTCACGCTGTCGGGCGGTGAGCAGCAGCGTGTCCAGTTTGCGAGAGCGCTGGCGCAGATATGGGACCAGCCGCAATCCCTTATTCTCATGGATGAGCCGGTGGCAGCACTGGATCCCGAATACCAGCAGCAGCTGCTCGCTATTACAAAAGCACTTTGCAGCCATGGGTTCACTTCTGTTGCTGTTTTACATGAGATCAACCTGGCGGCACAGTATGCCGACCGGATCCTGATGCTTAAAAACGGGAGAAAATGGCACGACGGTACTCCGGCTGAGGTATTAACCCCTTCGCATATTTATACCGTGTTTAATGCAGAGACAGAGGTGTTTATCAACCCTAAGACTCTGCGTCCGTATGTGATGCAAAAAGAAGTTAAATTAGATGCCTCCCGGTTTAATTCCCTGCTTCCACTGAAGCCGGCTGCATCTCTTACACTTTCAGATCGCTCGGAGCAATACCAAAATATTTCTTGAAAGCTACACTGAAATTCTGCTGGTGATTGTATCCGGTCAGCTGCGCCACTTCAAAGATACTTTTACGTTCATCGAGCAGTAGATTGCGTGCTTTTTCCATCCTGACGCGGGTGAGGTAATCGTGAATAGTGACCGAAAAATAATCCTTAAAGAGCTGCCTCAGCTTAAACTCGTTCATGGTCACTTCAGCTGCCAGTTCTTTTTGAGTAGGCGCTTCGGCATAATGTTCATCCAGTATGTTTCGTGCTTTCAGCAGCTTGTTGACATCCTCTTTCGGGTACAATTGTTCCTTTTTATCCTTGTTATCCTGTAATTGCTCAAACTGATATAACAGCAGTTCTGATATCTTTGATTCCGTGTGGATCCTCCTGGCTTCACCGCTTCTGCGCGTCTCTTTCAGGTCGCTGATCACCCGCTGCATTTCATAGGTGACCACCATATCATCCTTAGCAAAAGAAGTATACCGGCCTTCCATAATGGCCTGTACAAAATGTTCGTGTAAACTTGATGCCGGGTCTATCAGTTTGAAATAGAATTCTTTTGAGAGTACCATCAGGAAATAAGAGTATTCCAGTCCCGCCTGTAATTCATATTCCTCTGCTGAAGAAGGAATATACCGGACATTGTGCCTGCTGCGTCCGGGGCCCGGGTCTTTCTGTTTGCTTCCGGAAATCTTCCGGTAAAAAACGAACTGGCTGGTGATGGTTTCTCCTCTTACCTCTGTATGGATCTTTACCGGCCGGTCGAAGCTCATCTCGGAATGCAACAGGAACATTCCCCCGGTGGAGATCTGGTAGCTTTCCATTTTTACGGGAGTACGCTGTAATCCTGTCCGTTTTTCACTTATGGGACTGTTAGGGGCACACTTGTCGGGGACGTCTTCTATAAACAACCACTCGGGGAGTCCCACTATTTTGCTCTTTATGATCATGGCACACGCATCAAAGGACTTAAGTTCAGCTCAAATATAATATTATTTATAATCTTTCTAAATAATATTATGATTGCTTCTGTTTCCTGATGCGGTGCCTGAAGGGGGGATTTAGCTTTTCAGATCTTAGCCCACGTCCATTTCACTCCGAGGGTGTACCATCTGCCTGGCATTGGAGATGCGCCGGCCTCCACGTATTCCTTGTTGGTTAAATTCGTGGCGTCAATATAGACTGTAAATGCTCCCGGAGTAACGGCAAACCTGTTATCGATGAGCAGGTAGCCTTTAGCAGTTGAGTTAATCCGTTCTGCGTACCGAAGGCCCAGGCTCATATTTAGGAGGTTGCGGTAGTTCAGGATGATGTTGCCGGTTACCTGGTGGCGCAGGCTGTTGATGGCGTAATTGGAAATCAGGCCAGCGGCACGTTCGACCGACACCTCCGGCGATAGCCATGTATAGGAGGCCCGGGTGATCACTCCCCATTTCTGGCTGCTGCTAATTTCCGTAAAGCGATAATCTGCATTTAATGAAAGTCCGCGGGTATTAATCTTTGTCGAGTTCATCGGCTGCCACGGATCTTCTATCCTGTATTTGATCCAGTCGATAAAGTTGCTGGTATGCCGGTAGAAGCCGCTCAAAGATGCATTCAGGCGGGATGATGACCATTTCACTCCGGCTTCTGACGATACCGAGTGTTCGGGCCGGAGTTCGCTGTTTCCAATATTCGTGGGGCCGGTATAATAAAGATCGGTAAACGTGGGAAGCCGCTGGCCTGTCCCGACATTGGCAAACAACCTGACCTGATCCATAACCTGCCAGCCAGCATCTATTCCGGGGAAGATTTCCCACCCGTAATCAGAATTGTAATTGAGGTAGGCACCGGCATTGACAAGTACCGAGGGAATGGCAGTAAAGCTGTATTCAGCCGAGATCCCCGCGTTGTTTCGTTTGCGGTCTCCAAGGTTATTGCTGTTGATCTGTTCACTGCGAAATTCAAATCCGGCGCCGATGGTTCCCAGTGACGTGTGGAACGTGTTGTTCAGTTCAGCACCGGTCACGTCCGTTTTATGTATGTTGTGGAAAGCGTCAGGGTTTTGCCTGACGAAGATATAATCATCCTTATTGTGCCGGAAGCTCAGACGAGGTTTCATTACCCAGGCTTCCGTAACCTGCCAGGTGCTGCTGACACTGCCGGTGAAAGTTGTGACGGCCTCTTTCGATTCCTTGTCTTTCGGGGCGGCGTAGAAGAAGCTGGCTCCGAAGTCATTATTGATGAAGCCTGCCATGACATCAACCGTATTTCGGTCGGAAACTTTAAATGAGCTTTGATAATAGGCCTTTGTGTTATTGAATGATGTATTATAACGATATCCTGAAGCAGCGTCATTTGAAAAGGCAAGCATGTGTTTTGATGCCTTACCTGCCAGAGAGCCTCCGATCCGTATTCCATTTCCACCGTATGGTGCCTGATTGGATGTGTCTCTTTTAAAGTTACTACCGGTATATGCGTTCGCGTAAAATTCTGTTTGACCGGGTTTTCTTGTGACAATGTTAATGGCCCCGTTCAGGGCGTTCAGTCCGAAAATTCTGGCAGCTGCCCCTTTCAGGATTTCTATACGCTCGATTTCATCGACCGATACCGGCAGGTTCATGGTGAGGTGTCCTGTCTGGGGATCATTTATTTTTACGCCGTTCAGCAGAACCAGTGTCTGATCGAAAGTGCCGCCATCTATCCCGATATCTGTCTGGACACCCCAGGGGCCTCTTTGCCTGACATCCAGGCCGGCAACATAGGTTAATAATTCATTCAGTGATTTTACCGGCATCGTATTAATGACCGCCCGGTCGAGCACCTGGATGTTGCGGTTCTGCTTTTTAAAAGGGATTTGTATCCGGCTCTCGCTCACCACGATTTCATTTAATGTCTGACCGTTTTCCTGGGCCATTAAAAGAAACGGACACAGAAGGGCGGATACTAACCATAAAGGCATGTAATAAGCCTGGTATAAACTTTTCATGCCGCAAATGTAGAGCCTTCGCGTTCTGTCGGAGGCTGCCGGATTTTAATTTTATGGTAGTCCGGTTTGCGGAATTTAGCCATTTTTTATATTTTTCCGGACTATATAAATTTAATGGGTAGTCCGGATAGGGTTCTTTTCGCGGGTTTAGTCTCCATCGACAGAGACAGTAGTATTGCGGTGTATTTGCAGATTGCGAGGCAGATTGCAGGGGCGGTGAAGCAGGGTATCCTGCAGCCCGGCTTACGTTTGCCCGGTTCCAGGACATTATCACTGGAGCTGAACGTTCACCGAAAGACGGTTGTAGCGGCATACGATGAGCTGGAGTCGCAGGGTTGGATCGAAGTGAAACCCAATAAGGGGGCTTATATTAATTCAGAACCAGCATTGGCAACCTCCATAACGGCCGGAGCTTCCAGCCGCCGGGTTGAATTTGCTTCACAGACAGGTTATACTTTCAGGCGTAGTATCCTGCTGGATAAGCCGCAGGAGCCTAATCCGGGCTGGCTGACATTTTCCGACGGTATGCCGGATATACGGCTTGCACCTACCAACCAGCTTGCACATACCTTCAGCGGGATTATGAAACGGAAGAATAACCGGAAATATCTTGGCTATTCCGGCGTTGAGGGAAATGTTTTTTATCGTGAGATCCTGGCAGATTACCTGAATAACACGAGGGGGCTCCATATTACGAAAGATAACATACTGACGACGCGAGGTACTCAGATGGCGATTTTTCTCACGTCAAGCCTGCTTCTTGCTCCGGGAGACCTCGTCGTTGTTGGCAAACTTGGCTTTTACGAAGCCAATATGATCTTTCAGCATTTCGGCGCTTCACTTATGCAGGTACCTGTCGATAAGGACGGGATCTCCGCAGATGCTATTGCAGAGCTCTGCCAGGCAAACCGCATCCGGATGGTCTACATTACACCAAGTCATCATTATCCAACGACCGTTACGCTAAGTCAGCGAAGGCGAAACGAGCTTCTGGAACTCTCTGCAAAGTATGGATTTATAATCCTGGAGGACGATTACGATCACGATTTTCATTATAGCCCGGGGCTCCCTTTACCGCTCGCCAGTTCCGACCAGCAGGGAATGACCATTTATACCGGTTCATTTTGCAAGGCCCTGGCGCCCGGATTGCGAATGGGTTACCTGGTGGCGCCTCTTAACCTGATAGATGAACTGGGGAGGTTAAGGCAGATCGTGGACCGCCAGGGAGACGTAACCATGGAACAGGCGATAGCTGAAATGCTGGCCGAAGGAGAGATTCAGCGACAGTTAAAGAAGAATCAGAAAATATACAGGGAACGGCGGGATGCTTTTTGTTCTTTACTACAGAACGAACTGAAAGGTGATGTGGATTTTATTACACCTCCCGGAGGGCTGTCTGTCTGGACGGAATGGGACAGAAGAATGAACCTCATGCGGATCAGTAGACAATGTACAAAATACGGCTTGCATCTTCCGCCTATGCTTCTTTATCAAAATGAATCAGTGACGGCCATTAAGCTCGGCTTTGCCGATCTTAATGACACGGAGATGAAGGAAGCAGTCGCGATACTTTCGCGCGCGGTACGGGAATCAGCTTAATTATCAGGATCTTTTTGTTTTGTTGATGAAAATATTTATCATAGCATTCCAAAAGAACCAATTGATATTTAACCATATAATTCCATGAAAGCTAAGCTGACCATATGCCTTCTCGCACTTGCCTGGAGTTCTTACGCACAGGTAAAAAAAGATTTATCGCCGGATGGCTGGAAAAAGCTTAGCCTGAGAGAAAAGATCGGTCAGACCATGCTTATGCTGCCTGACAGGGAGTCGGAACTGCGTTTGGGGGGAGGCAGCCTGGAGGGCTTTTTCAGGCGGTATCCGGTCACGGGGTTTTTCATGGGATGGAAGCTCTTTACGGGAATCCCGGAAAACAGGCAGGTAGAACATCTTAAGAATGCTGCGGCAGAGTATCAGAAGGCAAGCAGGTTGCCTCTTATCTTTCAGCAGGACTACGAATATGGCGTCGATCTCCCGGGAATGACTTCGCTTCCCAAAGAAATGACGCTGGGAGCCGCAAACTCGCCTGCTCTCGCATATGATTACGGAGCCAGTCTCGCAAAAGAAGCCAGGTCTGTGGGGGTAAAATGGGTGCTCCATCCGGTTGCCGACCTGAATATTAACCCTCTTAATCCCATTGTGAATACAAGGGCAATTTCAGACGACCCTGATAAAGCC
>JBQGEO010000686.1:0-4033 GCA_052039655.1 Pararcticibacter sp. | reverse complement strand
GCGGAAAGATGTCATTATTTTCAAAAAGCAAGGATATAATACAGTAATTAAGCCGGCAACGGCCCTTGCCGGCGCAGTTGTAATAATGAGCCCGTCTCTCATTGATGCGGGTGACGATGATGATGTCGCCATTCCTTTCGGCGTTCGAAAGAAGAGATACATTTCAGCCTCCATCAGCACTATTTCGGGGGCTGATCTTCCGCGGCTGCCCCTTTCTTCTCTTCCCAATACACTTGCAGGCAGACTGCCGGGTTTGTATGTGCAGCAAATGGGGTCGAGGCCGGGTACTGACGATGCTTCATTCCTTGTTCGGGGAAGATCTTCATACAATAGCAATCAGGCGCCGCTGATCCTGGTGGATGGAGTGGAAAGAGACTTCGTTAATATGGATGTTAACGAAGTAGAGACTATCAGCGTACTTAAAGACGCAGCTTCCATTTCCTGGTATGGTATGCGTGGTGCTAACGGAGTTGTTTTGGTAACAACAAAGAGAGGAAGCGCAACATCAACAAAATTGACGTTTGATGCGCAGGGTGGAGTTCAGATGCCTGTTTATAAAACTCGTCCACTTAATTCATTCACCTATGCAACTCTATTTAACCAGGCAAGAGCTAATGACGGTGCGGGTCCCCAGTATCCGGAGGCTGACCTTGCCGCTTACCAGTCTGGTTCAGACCCCTACAAATATCCTGATAATAATTACGTTGACCGTTTTCTGGGTGATGCCGCTCCGATTCAGCGCTACGTCGCTACCGTTAGCGGAGGAAATTCATTCGCCCGGTATTTCACCTTGCTGAACGTCTATAATCAGGCTGGTCTTCTTAAGGGGGATGACAATCCAAAATACAAAACGAATGCCAACTACCGGAAATACAACTTCAGGACGAACCTGGATCTGCAGGTGACTAAAACGCTCAATGCCACGGTTGACTTTGGCGGAAGGGTAGAGGAGATCCGCTATCCAAGCGCCGGGATACAGACTTTTATGAGTACGATCAATAATACTCCCCCTAATGCTTTTCCTCTCCTTAATGCCGACGGATCATACGGAGGTTCAACATTGTTCAGTGCCAATCCACTGGCGATGCTGAATAGTAATGGCAATATAAATGATCTGGCCAGGACTCTTTTGGCGACAATAAGTGTCAGGCAGCAACTGAATTTCCTGAAAGGGCTTTCTGCAAATGCCCTTTACAGCTATGATATCCAGGGGATGTACCAGTATGGATACACGCAGAATTATGCAAGGTTCGGTTATAACACCAGCGGTGAACTGGTTCAGATCGGTTCGGATGAAAATACTCCTTTAAATTATAAAAGCAGTGCGTTCACAGGGAATGTAAGAAGCAATGATTTTTGGATCGGGCTGGATTATGATAAGACTGCGGGTGATCATACTTTTAATTTCTCTACGCGCCTTCAGAGAAGAGTGCTTGCGATCCCCAACGCTCTTGACCAAAAGCGGGAGGGAATTTCAAACCGGCTGTCATACATTTTTAAATCAAGATATTTTGCAGATGTTGTAGCCACTTATTCAGGTTCGCAGGAGTTTGCGCCCGGCAGACGCTTTGGCTGGTTCCCTGCTGTATCCGCAGGATGGATTGCATCAGATGAAAGCTTTTTTAAGCCTCTTGCTCCGGTAATTGACTATTTTAAGTTACGTGGTTCTTATGGTGTGGTAGGAAGCGACGACGTCAGCGTCAGAACCTCCGCTTTTTATAATTATTATAACAGGAGCAGCGACGGCTACAACTTCGGAACAAGTTATACCGCTGCCAATGGCAGCTCTGAGGGATCTCTGGCTAATCCGTACCTGACCTGGGAGAAAGCAAAGAAGGCGAGCATTGTCTTTGATGCGAAGCTTTTCAGGCAGTCCCTTGATCTTTCCTTCGATTATTTCGACGAGCACAGGGATGACCTGCTTACTTCGGATATTCTTCCGCGTACCATTGGTCAGAGCCGCGTACAGGTAAACGAAGGGAAAGCAAAATATTCGGGATACGAAACAGCAATGAGCTTCAGGAAGTCGTTCAACAAATTTACACTGCGCCTTAACGGAAACTTTACCTGGGTAGAAAGCAAGGTTCTGGCACTGAATGAGGCGGCTAATCTTCCCGCATTTCAAAGTGAAGCCGGCGGAAACGTAGGCAGGGTAGCAATCTTCAACCGGGAAGGTGACATTACCTATCAGCGGCTTTTCCTGATCTCTGAAGGGCTATTCCAGTCACAGGAAGAAATTGATGCAGCACCGAAACAACTTTTCTCCACTTTAACACGGCCCGGCGACATCCGCTACAGGGACATGAATGAGGATGGCATCATTAATAACCAGGATATGGCGGCGACAAATTATTCAGATGTGCCAAAAGCCTACTATGGATTCGGACTTTCTCTTAAGTATGGTGCTTTCGATCTTTCAGCGCAGTTCCAGGGAGTATACGGAAGGACGATTTCGATTATAAATGTGATAAACTCCGGGTCTTCTGCAAACGGCTACCTCAACCAGTTCAGCACTCTAAGCTGGACGCCGGAAACAGCGTCTTCAGCTATTTATCCGCGGATGACTTTAAATAACCGGGGAAATAACACGCAGCAGTCTGATTTCTGGCTTCGTTCGGGCGACTATACGAGGTTGAAGGTGGCAGAGCTGGGATATAGTTTTTCTGCCGGTGGCCTCCGGTCGGTTCATATCAATTCAATGCGCATTTACCTTACCGGGTTCAATCTGCTTACGTTCAGCAAACTGAATAAGTTGGATATCGATCCGGAGATCCCCTCGTCGGGATATAACAGCTCGTATCCTTATGTAAGAACGTTCGCATTAGGGGTTAATGTTAAGTTTTAATGGTCATAAGATGAAAAGACTCAATTTTAAATCAATCATATTTCTGATCCCGGTATTACTTCTGGGATGCGAAAAAAGCAGTTATCTGACCGACGGCAAAGACACCGGCGGCAGCAATGTAAGCGAACAGCAATTCTGGCAGCACAAGGACTGGGTGAGAAACTTCCTGAATAATATCTATACACACGTTCCCGATGAGTCTAATATGGATGGGGATGGGGCGATGCTGGCGTCTGCTTCTGATGAGGCAGTTAACTCAAACCCTAATTCATCTGTTACATATCCCAATAATGGCACATGGGGGCCGGCCAGAACTTTTGACGACGCTTACGGAGATATGTATACTGGGATCAGGAAGACTAACCTGTTCCTCGATCATATCGAAACAAGTGGTATACAGCCTGTGGACGAAGAGGTTGAGGCCGGAACAAACAATCTTCCCCGTCAGATCCAGCGGTCGAAAGGCCAGGCTTATTTTCTGCGGGCGCTTTTTCACTTCGAACTTGTTAAAAGATATGGAGCGATTCCTATCGTGACTAAGGTCCTGGACGAATCAGATGATACCAACCTCCCGCGTAATAGCTATGAAGAATGCGTGGCACAGATTGTAAGAGATTGCGATTCTGCAATAGCGCTGCTGCCTTTATGGACGGGATCCTGGAATTCTTCGAACCGCGGCCGGGCTACTCAAACCGCTGCAATGGCTTTAAAGTCGAGGTTACTGCTCTATGCTGCAAGCCCGCTGAATAATGAGGGCGGAGATCCTGAGAAATGGAGACTGGCTGCTGAAGCTGCCAATCAATTGATTGCCGTGAATAAGCATAAACTGCATTCTTCCTACAGTCAGATATTTTTATTCGGACAGGCGGCATATAACGACGAAGTGATCTTTGCCTCAAGGGCCAATAACCGGAACGATATTGAGTCGAATAACGCGCCTGTCAGTTATTCCGGTGCTAAGGGACGGCTGAATCCCACCCAGGAGATGATTGATGCGTTTGAGACTAAAAACGGAACCGCACCATCTGAGACAAATCCGGGTTTAAACCGCGATCCCCGCTTTGATTTAGTGATCGTCTACAACGGACGGACGTTCAAAAACGTGGCAGTACAAACCTATGTCGGAGGAAAGGACGGGCTGGATGTGGCTGTCAACGCTACCCGTACCGGCTATTACATGAAGAAGTT
>JBQGEO010000685.1:0-3718 GCA_052039655.1 Pararcticibacter sp. | reverse complement strand
AGAGCTGGCGAATACATTTGCCCTTATCAGAGATAAGGGACGAGCCGGCTTTTATGAAGGTCCAGTTGCCCGGCATATCGTTAAAGAAATGGAACGCGGAGGTGGTCTTATCAGCTACAAAGACCTCAAGGACTACCAGGCGCTCTGGAGAACCCCGATAACCGGAAAATATAAAGATTATAAAATCATTACGATGCCTCCTTCTTCAAGCGGGGGAATTGCTCTGGTTCAGTTACTGCAATCCGTCGAACCCTTTCCAATGAAGCGGTGGGGACACAACCAGGACTCCACCGTCCGGCTGATCGTTGAAGCGGAGCGCAGGGCATATGCCGACAGGGCAACCCATCTGGGTGATCCTGACTTTTATAAGGTACCTGTGGCCGGACTGCTGAACAAGGATTACATCCGGCAAAGAATGAGCGACCTGAACTGGCAGATGGCTACCCCAAGTTCGCAGATAAAAGCAGGAGACCCCAGTGCCCGGGAAAGCGAACAGACTACCCACTATTCGATTGTTGATAAAGCAGGTAATGCCGTATCGGTTACAACCACCCTGAACGGATCTTATGGCTCCATGGTAATGGTGCCCGGTGCCGGATTTATTCTAAATAACGAGATGGATGACTTTTCAGTAAAACCAGGCAGTCCCAATATGTACGGGCTCGTGGGCGGCGAAGCAAATTCAATTGCTCCGGGCAAACGAATGCTCAGTTCAATGACTCCGACGATTATTGAATCAAAAGGAGACCTCTATATGGTAGTAGGGACCCCGGGCGGTTCCACCATTATTACTTCCGTTTTCCAGACCATCCTGAATGTGATTGAATTCGGGCAGTCTATGCAGGAAGCAGTTACTTCCCGCCGTTTTCATCATCAATGGCTTCCGGATGAAGTATTCACCGAGAGCGGAGTATTAGATGCTGAGACGGAGAAAAAGGTCATAGAGAAAGGTTACAAATTAACTCCGCGGGCATCAATAGGCAGAGTAGATGCTATACTGAAGACCCCCAATGGATATGAAGGAGGAGCTGACCCCAGGGGCGACGATACATCGCTTGGCTGGTAACATAAAAACCTGAAAGCCCTTATTATTCTTAATTATGCAGATCCCGTTGTCCTTCCGGCAACGGGATCTTTACATAGATACTAAACCTGGTAATTCATAAAACGTCCCTGGTGACGTTCTTTAATCTGACAGTGACAAGGTAGGTGCCCTCCTGGTAAATATGAAATTCAAATCTTGGATTAACGCTGTAACCCCGGTCAGGAGTAGGAGTTAATCCCGGATCTACCCTGGCGAATTTGCCGGGGATCCGGTAGTAAATGAGATAGCCCTGCGGCCCCTGAATCAGAGGAAATGGAATCACCTCAAAATTACAGGTCATGGATGTATCGGATAATACCAGAGGATGGAACCTGGCAAAGGTTTCAAAACTATTCCGGTCCCCCCTTTTAAGGATCTCATTATTTTTCGGATTCCATGCTACCCCGTTTTTATCGACTATTTTCAAAATAACGGATGCTCCTTCGGTTGACAGCTTTTGAATTTTAACCTCCGGCGCACCGATATCTCCGCTTTGGTCAGTATTATCTTTAAACCATGCCCCACCACCTGCCTTTACCTCAAAAGCATCCGCCTCAAACAATGTAAACGTGGCAATATTCTTAAAGTCTTTAGAGCCATTTTCATTAGTAGCCCGGACATCAAACTCATAAGTTCCGAGAGGCACCTTTGCAGTCGTTCCATAGAACGTGAATGCCCCTGTATTGGGGTTAAATTCAAAGCAGGGAGCGTTTACAAGCTCCCTTCGGGTATTCAGCAGTTCTACGGTGGTATCATTGACCGGATCAAACTTGCCTGTCCATACATACCTTTCGCTGTTCATATACAAAGAGTCAGCATGTTTATGGGTCGTGGCATTGCGAATGTCAAGCAATTCATAAGTAACAGGCGCACTGGAGCCATCGTTATCTACGGGATTAGTCTGCGCAACTATCCCTCTTTGAACCTGGATGGGATTATCCCTGTAACGGATCTGGTCACTCAGGAATCCTTGCGGAACCTTCTCACATGATATAATTGTCGCTGTTAATAATAAAACAGCTGATATTATCTGAATATTCCTTTTCATAATCATTAATTATGTGTATCACCGAAAAAAGTAAATGTGTGATTGTTATTCAGCACGTGCACAATACCGGTATTGGTAATAATCCCGGATGTCTGTACCCTGGCTTCCAGCAGTTGTTCAGGCTTAACCTGCGACAGACCGCTGGGATCAGTAGGAACGGGGTAACCATGTTCCGTTGGCACAATCTTGGTGATATATATATACCTCGGCTGTACGGGGAATATATTAGAATTCGTATAATCAGTAGTAGGCAGTGCTCTTATCACCCTGTTTTCTCCGTCGTTTGCCTTTGTGAATTTCCCATTTTCAGTCAGGTTGTCCAGTGAAAATGGTTCTTTAAAAAGATAAGCCCGCAGGGAATCTCTCAGAGCCGGAAAATCCAGCGAATCAAACGTATAAACAAGATTTTCGTCGTTCAAACTGACTCTTAAATAGTCGCGTTTAAGTTTCACATAATTACTGATAGAGTAATTAGTTAAAGCGAACACTGTGGCACTTGAATTGATTGCATCTTTCAGGCCCGTCCGGTCAACCATGATCATCAATGAATCAAAAAGACGGTTCGACTTAAGATAGTCATAGGTTGTCATATCCACGTGAGCATCATGAAGACTTCCTCCAAGCGTATAATCCTTTTTACACGCATAAAAGGCACTTACAAAAAGTATTAAAAGCAGAAGTATTGCTGACTTTTTCATAATAAATCTTTTGAATTAGAGCCTGCCTATCCAGTAAGGCGTTTGAACTAAAGTATAATCGTCTTTAAACATAGCGGGATCCACAGGCCATAACCAGCCACCCTGTGCCATTCTCGATTGTCCGAAATTCTCATTGAAGTCCGGGAGGGTTCCCGTCCTGACCAGGTCGTAGTACGCATGTCCTTCATAGAAAAGCTCGCGCAGCCGCTCATAAAGAATAGTCGTGGCAAGTTGCCCCCCGGTCCCATTGTAAGGGTCTATACCGGCCCTGCTTCGGATACGGTTTAGCAGAACGACTGCTTCCTGATCCCGCCCTAACTTATTAAGAGCTTCAGCTCTTAATAAAATAATATCGGCAAGCCGGAAGATAATCAGATTATTAGAAAGCCTGGGATCATTATTGGCAGATCCGTCAGCATACGTGATATTTGAGAATTTGATAACCTGTCCTTCGGATGTTAAAGGCTGAAAAAAGAATGTTCTGTAGCGGATGTCTGTTGTATCTGTATAAATCTTCCTGATATAAGTATTACTTACAGGCCATTGCAGATCGGTCTTTTTTGCAATGAACGGAGTTTTCAGAGTAGGAAGGTAACCTCCTCCGTTTAAAGCGATGCCTTCACTCTGAGAGTAGTTAATGTTGATTTCAAAGACCCCCTCGGTGGATTTCCCTATAAAAACTTTCGCATAGTTCAGGGAATCTACCAGATCATTCTGCTTCGCCGTTATCACCTCTGCCGCAGCTTTTTCACAACCGGAATAGTCTCCTGTCCATGCCCGGATATGGGCTTCGAGCGCAAAGGCACTTTCTTTATTTGCCCTTACAGCTCTCTGGTTAACATCGTCATATCCCCAGAAGAGATTATTCTCCGCCTCATTTACATCTTT
>JBQGEO010000684.1:0-4350 GCA_052039655.1 Pararcticibacter sp. | reverse complement strand
GTCCATGCAGTGACGATAAAATCACCATTACCAACAGGCTCCAGTCCATCTCCTCCTACATCCAGCGTCGTGATGTTTGTAATCTTCCTGTTTGCATCAGCTTTCACGAAGGATTTCCCGGCAAGCATATACAGTTCATTCCCAATGGCCTTCAACCCGTTTACTCCACCTAAATCATCCAGGTAAAGCGTAGCCACATCATCCTTTATCATGTGAACTTTACCTTTTCTTGAGTCTGACACATACACAATCCCTGCATTATCCACAGTAACATCATTCAGTCCGACGGCCCCGTTTACCGGGACTTTCTTTTCGATCTTTCCTTTATTAATATCAATTATTACGACTTCGGTTAAATCTGCCACATACAGCCTGTTTTTGTACCTGCCAAGCCCTTTCGGTGCGTTCAGCCCGGTAATCCATTCCATATTAATGATCTTTCCCCCGAGCGACAGTTTCCCTACGCCTCCTTTTCCGTCGGCCTCTGCCGGCTGCCCGTCTACGAGTGATACAAACATAAAGCCTTTGCTATAGTCAGGGAGAACAGATTCAGGGGTAGCAATTACAGTGTCGGTTTCCCATATTTTTTCCAGCGAATATTTCTGAGCCAGGGACTGTCCGGCGAGAAAGGAAAGAGTTAAAGCAAAAAAAAGTCTTTTCATCATGTTTACTAAAGGTTATCTCACCCAAACAAAGGGTCTATGTGTGTGTCGCAAACTTAGATAAATTGCTTTTATATGCAAAGCGCGTATAAAAGCAATTTGCCATTTACGCTTCACCTAACTCTTTTTTTACAAGGGGGATGACTTTCGTTGCGTACAGCTCTATAGATTTCATCATGGATGCATGGTTGGGGGCACCGATATCCATATGACCAATGAAGCGGGTGAGTCCGAATAACTTCGAGAACCTGGCAATCTTCTCTGCCACCTGTTCCGGAGATCCCATAAACAACGCACCGTCACGGCTCATTCCTCCTTCAAACTGTAGCTTTGTATAGGGAGGCCAGCCCCGGGTTTTCCCAACCCTATCCATCTGTTCGGCATAAACAGGATAGTAATCCGAAACCAGTGTGCCGGAAGAATCAGTGACGAACGTATGCGAATGAATGGCCAGCTGAAAATCATCCTGGTTATGGCCCGCTTCTTTATAAACCCTTTTGTAATACTCCACAACATCAGAAAACTGTTCCGGCATGCCGCCAATGATGGCAAGCGTCATAGGAAGGCCTAATGTACCAGCCCGCTGAACCGACTGCGCTGTACCTCCGACAGCTATCCATACCGGTAATTTCCGTCCTCCCAGCGGCCGCGGATAAACTGTTTGTTTATTAATCGGAGCCCTGAACTTCCCTTGCCAGGTAACCTCCTCGTTCTGATTGAGCGTAAGCAGAAGCTCAAGTTTTTCTGAAAATAACTCATCATAGTCCCATAAGTCGTAACCGAATAAGGGAAATGACTCTGTAAAGCTTCCGCGTCCTGCCATAATCTCCGCCCTGCCGTTTGAAAGAAGGTCAAGAGTGGCATAATCCTGGTAAACTTTAACGGGGTCTGTCGAACTCAGTACAGTAACACCGCTCGCCAGCTTAATGCGTTTTGTTACAGTTGCAACAGCTGCAAGGACCACTTCTGTTGAAGCAATCGCATAATCGGGTCTGTGATGCTCGCCAAGTGCGATGACATCAATACCCAGCTCATCGGCAAGTTTAATCTCTTCAACAATCTCCGCAAGGCGCTGTTCCGCAGGCATAAACTTCCCGCTTCCTTTATCGAAGGATAAGTCCCCAAACATACCTATACCAAATTCCATATATTAATTGTAAGATGTTATTAGCCGGCTTCCCTATGAAGCTGACGATCCTAAGATAAGAAAAATTGCAGCTGCTGACATACGGCTGTCATTCGTCTTTTCCAAATTTGTAGTGTCAAAACAAACAAATAATGGAAACAGCAATCACAGCAACAGTTATCAATCCTCAGGAACTTCTGGTTCACTGGCAGGGCCACAGATCTTTAACAAGAAGAGTTATCGAAGCCTTTCCCGAAAAGGAGTTATTCGAGTTCTCTATCGGAGGTATGCGGCCATTTGCAAAAATGATATTGGAATTACTTGCAATAGGCGGACCTGGGATAACAGAGATCGCTACTGGAATCAGTAAGCCATTTAATGAGGGCGGAGAAGCGTTCAGCAGCAAGACTGAACTTTTAAAAAAGTGGGATAAGGAGACAGAAGTTATCAACGAACACTTTTCCAGCTTAACCCTGGATAAGTTTCATGAAATGAATAATCTCTTTGGAGAATATAAATTCCCAGCCATTAATAACATTCTCTATTTCATTGACAATGAAATACATCACCGCGGACAGGGATATGTTTATCTCCGGGCGCTGGGTATTGAACCTCCGGCATTTTGGGAGAGATAAACTCACCATAATATCTTAATCAGGAAGGGGATGTCACGTACGAGTGATTTTCCCTTCCGGTGAGAATCCTTCCGCTATCAGCTGAGTTGACCGGAAAATATAATGTTTTTCGTATGTCAGTTACGTCTTGAAAGTTCATCACGAATGATGCAGCATTCTTCATACCGTTCCTGTTGTACTTTCTCCTCCAGAAGTCTCTGAAGTTCTGCTTTTGTTTTGGAAGCATATTCTAAACCTGCAATTGTCAGTGCCCTTACTGGCTGGAAGAAGCCGTCACCGCTGAGGAATCCCCATATTGTCTTTTTTTGCTCGTTCATCTGGCGTTTATTTAAATATAATTCTGTGTACGAAGAAGAGAAGGAAAAGGTTATCTGTTCCTGGCAGATATATTAAGACTTCAGACCGATTTATTCACCGGAATTATCCTCACATTCAACGAAGATCATACATTTGCACCATGAGTACAGAGAAAAAATTCAGCCGCTTCCGTACAGAGTTCAAAGTGCGGCCTGACGACATTGACATGTTTAATCACGTCCACAACAGCAAATATTTCGATTATGTATTAGCCGCCAGATATGAACAGATGGAAGAATTCTATGGAATGCCAATGGAAGAATTCCTGACCCTTGGATATGGATGGGTGGTAAAAACCGCTTATGTGGACTATAAAAGACCACTTGGGCTTGGCGACTTTTTCATTGTTGAAACAGGCATTGAAGAATTACATGAAAGAGGCTGCCGCGTGACCTTTACCCTTCTTAATAAAAAAACCTCAAAGGTGTGTTGCGACGGATGGTTTGATTATGTGCTGATCGACAAAAAGACAGGACGAAGCGCAAAGATTACAGGAGAAATGCTTGAAAAATATTCTATCTAGCTGCCTCATCTGGTCCCAAATCGATCATACCTTTCCCGGAATTCCGGATTGATCAACCTGAATTGTTGTCCATCAAAAAGCCCCTTATCGCTCAGCTTCAGCTCGGGTATAACAAGCAGTGCCATAAAGGATAGGGTCATATAAGGTGAAGAAAGAGAAGACCCCAGTTCTTTTGCAGCCGAATCCATTTCAGAATATTTTGCTGCTACCTCATAACCGTCTTCAGCCGACATTAATCCGGCTACAGGAAGCGCAAGTGACCTGTCCTCCTTATCAGCGAGGGAAATTCCTCCCTTACTTTCTATAAGCAGATTAACCGCTCTGGCCATGCTCTCGTCATCCGCACCTACCACAATTATATTATGGCTGTCGTGAGCAACCGACGAAGCAATTGCCCCGCTCTTTAAGCCAAAATTCCTTACGAAAGCCTTCGCTACAGGAGCATCAAAATAACGGTTCACTACCGCCATTTTTAAAATATCCCCCTGAGTATCCCCCAGCAGATTACCATTTTGGATACCCGGCCTGAACATAGCGCGCCGTGTAACGAGTTGCCCGTCTGAAACCTCTATTACAGGAACAAATCCTTCTTCATCTGCCGGATATTCCGTCTGACGAAGTCCAAAATCAGCTTCTGTCTTAACAGAACAGTTAAAGTTATTTATAGGGCGTTCTCTGAATGGGATATGCGGGATCCTGGTCTTGCCACCGGATGCAACAAGTTCGCCATCAACATACGTTTCAAGAACATCAAATGATTCCAAATCATTCAGCACAATAAAATCCGCAGGGTCTCCCGAGCGCAATAAGCCGATATTCAGGTTATAATGTTTTACAGGATTAATGCATGCCGCTTTTAAAATTTTAAACAGATCCAGTCCCTTCGCCACCGCCCGCGCACAAAGTTTATTGATATGCCCCTCGACAAGGTTGTCCGGATGCTTGTCATCACTGCAAAACATCATCATTTCGGAATGCTCATCCAGCAAACCGATAAGTGCTTCAAAATTTTTGGCTGCACTACCCTCTCTTATCTGCACTTTTATT
>JBQGEO010000683.1:0-10539 GCA_052039655.1 Pararcticibacter sp. | reverse complement strand
TTCGGGAAAGTTTTTTAGAAATGACTGATAGAAATAATCCATACGGGTATTGCCGTGGTGAGTACGGATAAAATCGATCACCAGTTCGGGAAGATGATTTTTCCTCGCAATCTCCGCTCCTTTTGTAACATGCCTTATAATAATCTGTGCGCTGGCTTCGTAAGAAAGACTATCATGAGGATTCTGTCCTTTATTCTGATTTTCGATAAAGTACTGCGGATTTTCCATCTTTCCGATATCGTGATAAAGGGCCCCAGCCCTGACCAGGAGGGCATTCCCTCCCACATTAAAGATTGCTGCTTCTGCAAGATTTGCCACCTGCAGGGAATGCTGAAAAGTTCCGGGTGCCTTATAAGAGAGCTCCCTAAGCAATTTAGAATTAGTATTGGTGATCTCCATCAGGGTTACTTCGGAGGTTAGTCCGAACACCCGCTCGAAAGCATAAATGAGCGGATAAGCGAGCAGGGAGAGCAATACACTAAAAATAAAGGGGACAAAGTTCTCCCATTCGATACTGTCCATTGTACCGTTATTTCTGATGAGCGAAATCCCGAGATAAGCAACAAAGTAATTCGTTAAAATGAGAAGTGCCGATATCAGGAATTGTTCCCGTTTTACCAGGTTTTTTATGCTGTAGATGGCAACCATCCCTGAAGTAACCTGAAGAAAAGCAAATTCAAAACTGTTTGGTACAAAGAACCCCGCCACGAGCACCACCAGCAGATGTATATTCAACGCAAGCCGGGTATCAAATAATATCCTGATGATAATCGGTACGATGCAATAAGGTATATAATAAAGGTTGGGGATCTTCAGACTTATGGCCCATGACAGGGAGACAAGCATGACGGTGATGACAACCAGGATCAGTGAGATCTTCCGGTTATCTTCAAAAATATCTTTGCGGAATAAGCGGAGAAATATCATCAGGAGGGTGACAATCAGGCCACCCAACAATAGCTGTCCAAAGAATATGATCTTCCGGTCTCCGCCAAACTTACTATCATCCTCATAAGTATTTTTAAGCGACTCAAGTTTTTGATAGACATCCTGAGTAATGATGTTGCCATTGGCGATGATGAGCTCTCCTTTTTGTACCATTCCTCTCGTAGGCGAGAGATTTTTAAGCGCCTCTTCTTCAATTTTACTGCTAAGGCGCTCATCATAGATATAGTTCTGCTGTATATGGTCAGAAATTAGCTTTATAAGCCATGCTTTATTTCTGATTGACGCGGCCTTTTCCACCTGTTCTTCCACATATCGTAGCGCCGTTTCAATGGTAAAAACGACAGCAGTATTAATCTGCACTGCCCTGTTGCCGGTGAGCAGATTGAAGTTGTAATTTGAATTACCCTGCTGATGCCTCTTATTATAAGCCATCACCCCCCTTTGATAAACAGCCTCCAGTATCCGCCCGCCTGTTTCCTTATAAGCCTCCTTCAGTTTCTCATCTTCGACCGCACTCTCCCAGCGTACGTCGAAATCGGCGATGAATGCTTGCTGCTCATTTGAAGCCATTTCTGTGTCGTTCTGGTAAACCGGAAGTATAGATTTATAGATATCAGCCTTATCACGTTCAATTTCTTCAAAGGTCTTTTCTATAGCAAAACTATAGGGAGATACCAGGTCTTTGTTCATCCACACTTTGCCCTTTGCATACTCATACTTAAACCTTGCATGTTTAGGGAGAGAAAGTGTAACAATTACCACACACAGTACCATCATGACATATTTTATCCATGAAGTGTACCTGTGATATAACGTGAATATGTACTTTTTTCTAAGCTTAGCCACTATTTTCAGTTAAACCCTCAAATGTACATGAAGTTTTTTATATACAAACGAAGACGTCTCTCTTTCCAGGAAGCGGGACTAACTGAGAATTAAGGCGGTAAAACAACAGGCACTGAATAACATATCCCGGGCCGGCACGTTAATTACAAAACCCCGGCTTCAATTTTGCTGTTTTAAACATTAGGCTTATACTTGCGACGATATACCATGAGAAGAGGTTTTTATTTTCTGCTTTTTGCCTTGATTATAGGTGCTGCTGTGAAAGCACAGCAGGGAGGTGCCGCATCTGCTCAGCAGGAACTTTTCAGACTACAGGACAGCCTGAAAAGATTTGGATACCAGGTGGTAAACAATCCGAGCGAACCAGAGCGTTATAACGCCAGCTATAAGATGATCAGAACCCTTGTATCGGCGCTCAAGCTGAACAACTCTTTCAACTTTAGTTTTGACTCGCTAAAGACCATCTCTATACAGACATCACCAGACAGGAGATTCAGGATATTTTCGTGGCATGTGTTAAACAATGACGGAAGTTACCGTTATTACGGCACGATTCAGATGAACAGTCCGGGGAAGTTACAGATGTACCCCCTGGTTGATCATTCACCCAGGATCACTTCACCAGCCGACAGTGTGCTCAGCAGTGAACGGTGGTACGGGGCACAGTACTACAGAATTATTCCGGTAACCAGTAATGTGCAAACGCCTTATTACATCCTGTTAGGATGGAAAGGCCATAGTGTAAAATCGACGAAAAGAGTTATTGATATCCTATATTTTAAGGAAGGCAAGGCATGGTTCGGAATGCCGGTGTTTGAAGGAAATAAAGAATGGACGGGTAAACGACGGATCATATTTGAATACAGCCGCCAGACCTCTATGATGCTGAATTATATTCAGAAAGAAGGAATGATTGCTTTCGATCATCTTGTTCCTCCCAATCCGGAAATGAAATCAAGCCACGAGACTTATGGCCCGGATCTCTCATACGACGGGTTTAAACTCGACAGGGGACGCCTGAAATTTATCGAGAACATAACACTTAAAAATGCTCCCTCTGCCATAGATAATCTTTATGTTGACCCTACAAAACCATCAAAAGAAACAATAAACAAGCTTAAATGAGAGAAGTCACTATTTTTTTTTAAATTTTTCTCATATTTGACCTCTTCCTTTTTAAATGTATTTTTTAGGATATACAATTGTTGATCATTTTAATTATTCCGACACGCCACCCTCTGGTATGCACTGAGAAGACGGTGTAATAAACACAAACGAACACACTATTGCGCATTTTAATAGAATAAAATAAATATGGATACCATTAATATTGCTGAAACTCCTACTCCAACAAAAGGACACCCGAAAGGCCTTTATGTTTTGTTTACAACTGAAATGTGGGAAAGGTTCAATTTTTATGGCATGCGTGCCCTCCTTACCCTCTTCCTGGTAAACGCCCTGGCATTCCGGGAGGCAGAGGCATCTGTCATTTACGGTGGCTTTTTAGGACTATGTTACCTAACCCCAATGCTCGGCGGTTTTATTTCCGACCGGTTCCTGGGAAACAGAAATTGTATTCTGCTTGGAGGTGTGACGATGGGAATAGGGCAATTGTTTCTCTTTTTCAGTGCCAGCACTTTCGATTCAAATTTCGATATCTCGAAACTGGCTATGTACGCAGCTCTTGGTATCATTATTCTTGGGAACGGGTTTTTTAAACCGAATATCTCGTCGATGGTCGGTCAGCTCTATCCGAAAGGAGACAGCAGACTGGATGCCGCCTTCACTATTTTTTACATGGGTATAAACGTTGGTGCGTTTTTGGGTATGTACATCTGCCCGCTGGTAGGTGATGTGGTACTGGAAAATGGCACACGTGTGGTTGCTGCATTTAAATGGGGATTTCTGGCTGCCTCTATGGCGATGTTCGTGGGTTCATTCGTCTTCTATCTTTTGAAGAATAAGTACATTGTTACACCGGAAGGGAAACCAGTAGGGGCAAAACCTGCACTCAATATTACCAAAGGAGCAGAAGAAGTTCAGGAAGCAAGTTTTTCAGTTGCATCAAAATATGGTGCGATAGCTGCTTTCCTGGCGTTGGTTCTGGTATTTCGTTTTATTGTCGATCAGAACTGGATATATTCGTTCATTTATGGCAGCGGACTAACACTCGCAGGGTTTATTATTACGGATAAATCACTTAGTTCGATTGAAAGAGACAGGATTCTGGTAATCTATATTCTGGGATTCTTTGTGATGTTCTTCTGGGCGTGTTTTGAGCAGGCAGGTTCGTCGCTAACCTTTATTGCTGATAATCAAACGGACAGAAGATTGTTCGGATGGAACATGCCACCAAGTTTCGTTCAAAATGCCAATTCATTGTTTATCATGATATTTGCATTCCCGTTCAGCTGGCTTTGGCTTAGTCTGCAAAAACGAAGACTCGAACCTATTTCGCCCGTTAAACAATCTATAGGGTTATTTCTTTTATCTCTTGGTTTCCTCATCATTGCATTCCAGGTAAAGGATCTTGGGCACACGGAAAAACTGGCAGTTTTCTGGCTGATCATTATGTATCTGTTTCATACCCTTGGAGAACTGTGCCTCTCTCCTATCGGATTATCCCTGGTATCAAAACTGGCACCGGCCCGTTTTTCATCATTGCTGATGGGGGTTTGGTTCCTGGCAAATGCTGCTGGTTATGCTCTGGCGGGAACTCTCGGCGCTTCTATTCCTCCAACCGGCGATAAGTTTACGACGGCACAGGAGGCTGGAATTAATCTTCAGGCAGTACTAGACAAGTCAATTACGCCTAGTGCAGAACAGCTTGCAAAACTTCATGAACTGCGTATTCCGACAGAATACCCGGTATTTGCCGGATTCACTATACATAATCTTTTTGAGTTTTTCCTTCTGTTTGTAATACTACCCGGAACGGCTGCGGTGATCTTGTTACTCCTCTCAGGCAAGCTTAAAAAAATGATGCATGGCATTCGTTAATAGCGTATCTTCGTTAAAATTTATACTACTCACTACGTGTTGTCAGATAGCTTAATTATCATTCCAACCTATAACGAGAAGGAGAATATTGAGAATATTATCAGGGCGATATTTGCGCTTCCGCAACCATTTCATGTCCTGATCATTGACGATGGCTCTCCTGACGGCACTTCGTCGATTGTTAAGAGTCTCCAGGGCGAATTTACAGGGAAGCTTTTTATCGAAGAACGTAAAGGGAAACTTGGTTTGGGCACGGCTTACATCCATGGCTTTAAATGGGCGTTACAGCATGAATATGAATTTATCTTCGAAATGGATGCCGATTTCTCGCACAACCCTGCGGACCTCCTGAAATTACACAAGGCTTGTTCTGAAGGTGCTGATGTTGCAATAGGTTCCAGGTATGTAACAGGTGTTAATGTTGTTAACTGGCCAATGAGCCGGGTACTGATGTCCTACTTTGCATCCGTGTATGTTCGGTTTATTACTGGGATGAACATTCACGACACTACGGCCGGCTTTAAGTGCTACAGGCGTAAAGTATTGGCTACTATTGACTTTAACAAAATCCGGTTTGTCGGGTATGCGTTCCAGATAGAAATGAAGTTTACTGCTATTAAACACGGATTCCATGTAGTAGAGGTTCCGATTATATTTATTAACAGGGAACTGGGTTCTTCAAAAATGAGCACCAATATTTTCAGAGAAGCATTTATCGGAGTGATCCAGATAAAAGTTAACAGCTGGTTTAGGAAATATGGTACGGCAGTACCTGAAAAGAAAAATGCCGGGGATCATGAAGCAGTCCACTCCGGCGGCTAAGCGGATAAATGAAGATCTTATAAAATAAAAAGCCTACTTTCTCTAATGGAATGTAGGCTTTTTATTTTATAAGATCTTCTATTTTGCCTGATTGTAACGTCTTTCTACCTCCGTCCAGTTAACCACTGTCCACCACGCAGAAATATAGTCAGGACGCTTGTTCTGATATTTCAGATAATAAGCATGTTCCCAAACATCGAGTGCAAGAATCGGTGTACCTTTCTCTTTCACTACATCCATCAACGGATTATCCTGGTTAGGGGTAGAGGAGATCTTAAGTTTTCCTTTTTGAACGATCAGCCATGCCCAGCCCGACCCGAACCGTTTTGCCGCAGAGTCGGCAAATGCAGCCTTAAATTTATCTAATGACCCAAAGGTTCCGTCTATAACCTTCGCAAATGCAGGCGACGGAGCTCCTGGCTTAGGAGCCATTATCTGCCAGAAAAGGGAGTGGTTATAATGGCCGCCAGCGTTATTTCTTATCGCCGTTGAGTATTTTGAGACACCGGCTAAGATACTTGCCAATGACGCTTTTTCGGCTGCTGTTCCCTTAACAGCATCGTTAAGATTCTTGACATAAGCGGCATGATGCTTATCGTGATGGATTTGCATTGTTTCTTTATCAATAGCAGGCTCCAGTGCGTCATAAGCATAAGGTAAATCGGGTACTGTAAACTGTGCTTTAACTGATGGAGAAAGCAGGATCAATAAAAGCCCCGCTAGCATTACGTTTCTAAACTTCATAACAATAGAGATATTTGAATAAATGTATATAAATAACTATCACGAGTAGTTCCGGTTTGAGTTTTTTTACATTTAAAAGAGGATGCAGGTTCAAATAGAAGCCGGGGCGGCTAATCCCTAATATGGCTCGACGTGAATCAGTGCACCTTTTATCCTGTTGTCGGTAGTCATCAGCTTGTTTTTCACCTCATGAGCGATATCATGGCCCTGAGCCACGGTAAGGTCGGCATCAACAAGAATATGTAAATCAACAAAATAATCGAAACCCATTTTCCGGACGTAACATTTCTCAACGTCCCTAACCTGCGAAACACTGACCGCTATTTCCCGGATAGAATCATCAATACCATCAGAGGGGGCACTGTCCATGATCTCATTGAAAGCAGGACGTAGAATGCGGAATGCATTATATATAATCAGGCAGGCCGCAATAAGAGCAGCCCAATCATCCGCTCCTTCATACCCTTTTCCACAGATTAAGGCCACAACAATTCCGGCGAATGCCGCCAGAGAAGTCATAGCATCGCTGCGATGGTGCCAGGCATCTGCTATCACGGCCTGGCTTGAAAGACTTTTCCCAACCTGGATAACATACCGAAAGAGGGCTTCCTTGATTATAATAACAAAAAGAAGCACCCAGAGCGTGAACGGCTTGGGAAGCTCATGTGGTGTGTTGATGAATCCTATGGCATTATACCCTATCCAACAGGCGGCGATCAGCAGAAAGAGGGAGATGACGATAGCGGCAATGGGTTCTGCTTTTCCATGTCCGTAAGGATGGCCCTTATCCGCCGGCTTAAGGGAATACTGAAGTCCAAGCCACAATAAAGCTGAACTTAATATGTCCGCACCTGTTTCTGTGGCATCCGCTATCAGAGCATAAGAATGCCCCAAATTACCTGCTACGGCCTTTACTGCTACCAGAATTATACTTACCGAAATTCCAATTTGGGTAGTTCTGATCGCCCTGGCCGATGGATGCTGCCCCTGATCCCTCATGCTTCTAAATTTTGCCAAAAATAAAGTATAATACGGAGATATAGCACAATTTGTTGGCAGAAAGCTGAGAGAATGTACTTCTTCCGTTTATCAGAATATTCTTTTACTTTTACTGTAGAAATGAGAAACCGTTCCATATATTTTTTGCTGACATTGCTTATTACTGTTTCGGCTTGCCAGACGAAGAGCGACTATAAAGAAATGCGGGCTGAAGTGATAAAACTTCATGACGACGTAATGGCCAGAAATGATGAGGTAGTCCATCTGCAAATGAAGATCGATACACTCCTTCGTAATATGGACAGTCTGAAAATTAAAAGTTCGGCACTTGACACGGCTGCAACACGGATCATCCTGACTGCTCATCTAAACGGGCTTAAGGCTGCCGAAGAAAAGATGAACGACTGGATGCACCAATTCCAGCCAGATACACAAGGAAAGTCGGGAGAAGAGGCGGTTGCATATTTTTCGGAGGAGAAAAAGAAGATCGAAGAGATCGACAGCCTTTATACTGTCCGCACTAAAGAAACGTCTGGCTATCTAAGTCAGCAGAAGTTGAAATAACTCAGGGCTGTATTCCCTTTATTCCTGTAACAATTTGGCTTAAACGTTATATTAAGGCTTAAAAGCCTTATATTCGGCTTGGGGTAAAAAAACATTTCGGGCAAAAAACAATACATGGCATTTACATCAGACGAATTCAGGGCGAGATTGGACGAACTTGAACTGGAGAACCTCGATTGGTTTTCGAAGTATCCTCCCCTCCGGGAGAACACAGTAAATTCTATTCACGACCATTATTACATTTACATGAGCGGATCGGGCCACCAGATCCGGTTCCACACGGACTCCCTTCTTCCTGTTGAGCTGAGGAATCAGATTAAAGATCTTTTTGACAAAATTTCCGGACAAAGCCTTTAGTCTAAGAGTACAGGTGCTGTTGACATCTTATTACAGCCAAAATCGCCCCGGGAGGATTCACTGAAATCAAAAATTTCACCCGAATTATGCTCTGGATTTTCTAAAAGGTTATTTAATGCCCGATACCCACATCTGCCCTTGTCTCCTAAAGGTAATAAAGATTCCGTTTTGCCGATCTTTTTACTGAGCCGGCCATGTCCCGCAGAAACGAAGAACTTCAAATACTGACCTCTTGTATTGGCTGAACACACGAACAAGAGGAATGCGTATAATGGCTTCTGGGCACGCTTATAATACATCCATTTCTGGCAAAGAAATCAGGTTGAAACAATGTTGAAATTATGGAGCTGAATAGAAACAAAAAATGCCTCTACGGGGTTGCAGAGGCATTTTCTATCACTCCTTTCGGAGAGATGTACACCCATCAGGATTCGAACCTGAGACCGACGGTTTAGAAAACCGTTGCTCTATCCAGCTGAGCTATGGGTGCCGATTGTGGCTGCAAATATAGAAAAAGTTTCTATTCCACGGAAGAAAATTAAATAAGTTAATTTGGCCGGATAAAACTCCGGCCAAATCCTTTTTAAACACTGAGTTCTGCAAAATATTTATGGAACAAAGGGATCGTTTCGATTCCTTTTAAATAGTTTGCTATATCGTATTTCTCGTTAGGAGAATGTAAATTATCGCTATCAAGCCCAAAGCCCATTAGGACAGTCTTTATTCCAAGAACTTCTTCAAATAAAGCGACAATAGGAATGCTGCCTCCTCCCCTGGTCGGAATTGGCTTCTTACCAAAAGATTCCTCTATGGCTTTTTCAGCTGCCCGGAATGCTACTCCGTCGGTAGGGGTAACAACCGGCTCTCCGCCGTGATGTTCCGTAACTTTTACTTTTACATTTTTAGGTGCAATCTTTTCAAAGTGCTCCTTAAATAGTTCGGTAATCTTTCCTGATTGCTGGTTAGGCACTAAGCGCATTGATATCTTGGCATATGCTTTGGAAGGAAGGACTGTTTTAGCGCCTTCCCCAATATATCCGCCCCAGATTCCGTTTACTTCCAATGTTGGACGAATACCAGTTCTTTCAATGGTGGTATATCCCTGCTCTCCCCAAAGCTCTTCTACTCCGAGGTCTTTCTTGTATTCTTCCTCGTCATAGGGTGCTTTATTCAATTGCTCACGTTCGGTTTCGGTCAGGCTCTGAACATCGTCATAAAACCCGGGAATGGCGATATGGTTATTTTCATCATGCAAAGACGCTATCAATTTGGAAAGTATCGTTGCAGGATTGGCTACAGCCCCTCCGTATACACCGGAATGTAAATCCCGGTTAGGTCCTGTAACTTCCACTTCAACATAAGATAAGCCCCTGAGGCCTGTTTCAAGCGAAGGGGTATCGAGGCTGATCATGGATGTATCGGAGATAAGAACAATATCAGCTTTTAGGCGCTCCTGGTTGTCTTTAACGAAAATGCCCAAATTGCCCGAACCAACTTCCTCTTCTCCTTCTATCATAAATTTGATATTACACGAAAGAGAACCGGTCTTTTGCATCAGTTCGAATGCCTTGACGTGCATATAGAACTGTCCTTTATCATCACAGGCTCCTCTCGCAAATATTTTACCATCTCTGATAGTAGGTTCAAATGGCGAGGTATGCCACAGTTCCAGCGGATCTGCAGGCTGCACATCATAGTGCCCATAAACCAGTACTGTCGGTTTAGACGGATCAATAATCTTCTCTCCGTATACTATAGGATATCCCGCCGTCGAACATACTTCAACATTATCGGCACCTGCCTCTTTTAATTTTTCTGCAACAAAGTCTGCAGTCTTTAACACATCCCCCTTATAAGCGGGATCTGCACTGATAGATGGAAAACGCAACAAATCGAATAGTTCATCCAGAAAACGTTGCTGATTCTCATCTACATATTTCTTTATTTCTTGCATACGCTATATGTTTCGAGCAAATATAGCGAGCATTCACCGATAAGTTTCTTACTAAAATATATTCTTTTGAATATTAGTCCCAGCCGCCCATGTCTTTCTTCTCGCCAAGCATTACGCCTTTTTCTGATTTAGTTGCAGGCTTGGCTGTTTCTTCTTTCTTGCAGGAACTCATTCCTAATCCGACTAATACGGCTACAATCATTAACTTTTTCATTGTTCTCTTGTCTTTTATGGTTTTCTAATCTATATCTGTTTTTCTGGCGCTTTTAGTCCCAGCCGCCCATGTCTTTCTTCTCACCGAGCAT
>JBQGEO010000682.1:0-3481 GCA_052039655.1 Pararcticibacter sp. | reverse complement strand
GATCCAGCCCGTCCCACCAGGTGCCCTTCCCCTTGTTTTTAGTAATTTTACCGTCATAGGGAATTCCTGCAAAAGGCCCAGATTTGTCTGCCCCCTGTGATGTTTCGTAAAAAGTCCAGGCATGCGAAGCATGCACACTAACGCCGAAAGGTAGTCCGTTTGCCCGTGCGGCGTCTGCCCAACCTTTTATAATATCCTTACGGGGCCCAACCCGGGTGGAGTTCCATTTGTGGTAGTTAGTTGGGTAAAGGTCAAGGTTGTCATGATGATTGGCAAGCGCAACAAAATAACCTGCTCCTGCCTTTTTATACAAGGCCACCAATTCTTCCGGATCCCATTGGTCTGCCTTCCATTCGTTGATGACGTCTTTAAAACCAAACTTCGACGGGTGCCCGTACTTCCTGCAGTGATATTTGTACTGATCACTACCTTCATTATACATTCCCTTAGCATACCAATCGCCATATTCCGGCTGACATTGCGGCCCCCAGTGCGCCCATAATCCAAATTTAGCATCGCGGTACCAATCCGGCACCTGATAGCTGGAGAGAGAATCCCACGTTGGTTGAAAACGGAGACCGGCGCCGGTTTGCCCCGCCAAAAGAGGCATCCACGTACCACTGTAAAGTTTTGACAGATACAGGGACGAAACTCCTGCCAGGGCTCCTTTCAGCAAAGTTCTTCTGTTCATATAAGTTTAATTTGGTTTAGTCAAATCTAGTACAATCGGGACAGCAGGACTTGACTCAAAAAGACTTTTTTTTGTACAAATCCGACTTTTCTATTGTTTACTATTATTCAGAAGACTAATTTTATCTGCCAGGCGCCCGGGGCTCATCATGAACAGAAGAACATTCCAGCACATTTTTACGCTTTTAAACGTCGACAGGGTGAGCCTGAATTCGAAATGGAATTATGGTAATGTGATAAGCCCCTATCACCGGATTTACCTCATTGACGAGGGGGAAGGCGACCTGAAAGACAGCAACGGACCGACCAGGCTTGAACCCGGATATCTATACATTATTCCTAGCTTCACGCTATGCACCATGAGCTGCAGCCATCATCTTGGGCAGTACTTCGTTCATTTCTTTGAAGATTCCATGGATGGAACTTCCTTGTTTACAAATAATCGTTTCATCCTGAAGGTTAAGGCCACTGAAACCGATTACCGGCTTTTCGCCCGGTTACTGGAAATCAACCCGGGAAGAGGAATCAACCGGTCCGACAACCCCAAATTGTACGAGAAAGACATCTTTTATAAAGAATACCAGGAACTGAACAAGCTGCAAAACGTGGGCGAATACATGGAGACCCAGGGAATACTACTGCAGCTGGCAGCCAGGTTCCTGAGTTCCAATATGCTCAGACAGCAGGAAATGAAGATCATCCCCGTTAAGATAGCCGAAACTCTCAATTACATCCAGCTTAACCTGCACGAAGAGCTTTCGGTATTTCACCTCGCTGAACGGCTCAATCAAAATCCCGATTACTTTTCCAGGCAGTTTAAGCTCTATACAGGTTCCCGTCCTGTCAGTTACATCCATGAAAAACGGGTGGAACGGGCACAGTATCTGATGGCCACCACAGAAATGACCTACCTGGAAATCGGCGCCGAAACAGGATTTCAGGATCTCTCCTACTTTTCGAAGACATTTAAAAAGATCACAGGACTGTCTCCCCGCGAGTACAAAAAGCAAATGTACCTGATCGGCTTTCCTTCGTAGAGGAGTTGCCATAACCCCTGTCTCACTTAATTGAACACTACCACACTGACTTGTACACAACTCACCTATCCAGGCCAAACTGTCCGGGGACAATACCGGGACAGTTTCGGGATGCTTCGCAGTATCCTGCGACTTTTTTACGTGTCCGCTGCGAGTCGGCTGCGAGTCAAACCCGAGGCCGACACGAGCAGCACACGCAGCGGACTCGCGAAAAACACGTAGACTCCCGCCTGTTGTCCCGAAACTGTCCCGGAAAGGAGGCGGAACTGTCCGATCATAGAATAGTATTATAGCCGATCTGGAGAACACTAAATCATCCGTGCCTTTGACGGGCCTTTGATCTGTGCGTAGCTTTTCTGTATCTGGTCTTCCGTCCCTTTTTATTTCTTTTTCCCCACCATATCAAAAATCCTGTAATGGGCAAGTTCGCGCATACCAGGCTGGCAAGAAATGCCAGGATTTGTGTTGGCAAATTATAGATCCGTCCCGTATGAATGTCCTTATTCGAATTTCTCCATTTCAAACCCAGGGGCTTGCTGGCATGCTCGACCTGATCGAATTGTTTACCCGTTCTTGCATCATAATAATAGTAGCTGATGTTACGCCATCCGTCAGTTCGGTTCTTAAGATAAACAAATGCCATAACCGTATGATTGGTACCTTCCGGCAAATTTAGCCCGATGACTTTGTAATTATCCCTCAGCTTAAACTTCAGGTGATCTAATATCTTATCCAGGTAATTTTCGGTTGTATCTGCGGTTGTAACAGCCGGTGCGCTGCGTAACAGAACTACGGGTTTCGGTGAGCCGAATGCTTTGTAGATACCTCTCTCCCACCATTTGAACGACCAGGTTAGTCCGGTTATCGCTATGATCATCGCCACAGGCAGCACATAAAACCCGATGCTATTGTGCAGATCGTAGTTCACCCGTTTCCATCTCGCCCGCCATTTTATGGAAAGATTTTTCTTCAGTTGCCGGATATTCTTAGGGAGCCATAATATAAACCCCGTGATCAGCATGATCAGAAAAAGCAGAATGCAGGAGCCAATAATAAAACTTCCAATCGGTTTGACCAGCAACAATTGCCTGTGAAGCTGCTCCGTTACGTTAAGAAACTCATACCTGATGTCAATTACACCAAGTACCCTACCAGTATAAGGATTTACATAAATATCATCATAATATTTAAACTGACTGAAGTAGCTCCAGGTAATATCCTTACGCGCATTAACTTTAGATGCCGTGAAAATGTAGCTATTCCCTGCCCCGCTGATCCGGATATCGGTAATAGGCTTCTCCGGTCCTATTACCTTTTGGGCATTTCCCAGTAACTCAGAAACAGGCCTTACGGGGCCTGCTTCATGAACATATACTAAATCTTGATGGAAGAAATCAAAGAGTTCCTGATCGAAAACGAGTATACAACCGGTGACTGATACTATGACCACTATTACACCAGTAGTCAGTCCGATCCATAAATGCAGCCATGCTGCTACAGCTTTGAACTTCCTCCAGTTCATCTTAATTGAAGGAATAGGTTAAGGTTGCTAAATAATTCGATGGTGCTCCCGGGAACAAGCGGATGTAATCATATCCCCCTACCCAGTATTTTTTACCGGTGATATTATTAGCATTGAACTGCAGCTGGATCTTACCTACCGTATAATAAAGGGCTCCATTCACCAGCATGTACTCAGGAATACTTTGCGTCGTATTGAGTGAAAGGGTACGTTTACCTACATAATTGGTTCC
>JBQGEO010000681.1:0-4530 GCA_052039655.1 Pararcticibacter sp. | reverse complement strand
CCAGTACTTCCAGACAATGCTCACATTACCCGATTTTATCTGGGGCCACAATCCGGCGCCTCCCGGTACAGCCCCCAGATATCCTGCACCCCAGTCAGGATATTTTTTAGCATTAGCAGCCTGGCATGCTTTTAACTCTGACAGCATATAATCCAGCCGCCTGCCACATTCAGCGTCATTAGCCGATGCGTAACTCATTGCCAGCGCCGACAAGTAATGGCCTCCAACATGCCCGTCGAGGCCTTCCCAGTTTGGGTAAATACTGGCTTTGGCAGGTAAGCCTGCCTCTTTCCGGGATCCTGCCAGCAGCCTGTCGGCATCGTACTTTAACAAAACCTGCGTATTCAGATCGCGGGCATGCTTAAATTGCCCGTCGAGCAAGGTTACATCCCTTAAGGGAAAACTGTTCCTGTACAACTTTTCCTGGGCCTGAAGTTTGGTAACTGAGACCAGGATAAACGCCGTAGTGAAAAGCTGCAGTAATGGTCGCTGAAGATATGAAGTGCTCATTAAGATTTATACTTTTGGCTAAAGATACCGGATGTCTGTTTGCGAAATTACGATTAAGTGTCTAAAGTTTTTCTACCCGATTAAAGAGTGATATCATTTTCAGCAGTGGCATACAAGCCGATTAAAGAGCCGGTGAAACCACCCGCAACATCCGTTGACAAGATGTCTCCTGATACGGTTCCCCCTATGTTCTTAAATTGTTGCTTATCCGTAGAATAGCTGAACTGATAACTATCGCCCTTAGCTTCCACCTGTAATTGTACCGGTTTACGGGCATCCACTTTTTCACTTCCGATCACAGTAGTCTTACCCCTCTCAGTTCTGGCCAGTACCAGGTAGGATTCATTTCCTTTCTTTGTTAGCCCGAATACGTAATTAAACGTTTCTCTCTGATAACACACGATTCCGGCCAGATCTTTTTCGGATCCCGGGACGTACTTTAGTGTTACAGTTGCATTAAAGGTGTTATGCTGCTGCCTGTAAAAAAGAGTGGATGTAGGAAGTACCGCCTTTATATTTTGTTTATAGGGAGTGATCTTTAATCCCTCTTTGGTTAAGGTAATAAAGTCCTCACGCGGCCCTCTTACACCAATCCACCTGTAATCAAGCGGTTTTTTAGAAAAATTATCCGTAAAAGTAAAGTTTCCGTTAGGGAAAAAGCCATTTTGCCCGGCAAGACTTTTCACACCTCCCGGGGTTTTCAATTTTGTTTTTAAAGGGACGAGACCGTTTTCAAATACAGGAAACTCGCCGCTCCAGTCGACCGGCAATATAAAAGTTTCGCGGCCTGTTGTTACCCGGTTCTTTTCATTGGGACGGATCCCCAGGAAAACGCCATAGTATTTCCCTCCCGGGCCTTCCACTAAATCGGCATGCCCGGTCCAGTCAATTTTATTGGCACGGTTAGCCGGGAAGTATCTTTGGGTAAGGATTGGATTATTGTTAGCGGGAATAAAGGGTCCGTCAGGCTTATCACTGACAAAAATCACTTCACTATGCCAACCGCCGGTACCGCCTTCTGCACACATCAGGTAATACTTTCCATTCTTCTTATAAATATGCGGTCCCTCAATCCAGATAGGTTTCTGAGAAAGATCTGTTCCTCCGTCAACGATAATTTTATCTGTTCCGGGAACTACTTTGTCATTCTGGACATCATACTCCCAGATCTTGATCACACGATGACCTTCATACAAAGCTTTTCCTTTGGGCGGAGCATCGTTATGGATCACATACGCTTTTCCATTATCATCAAAGAAGAGAGACGGGTCTATCCCTTCGAACTGAAGTTTAATCGGGTCACTCCATCCCTTCTCCGGATCTTTGGTCTTGACCACCATGTTCCCTATCCCCCCTGAAAACTGGGTTGTGATCATGTAGAAGGTGTCATTATTCGGATTATACTTGATAGCGGGGGCATATATCCCGGCGGATATGCCAGAATCGTAGACTTTCAGCTGAGAAGGGCGATCAAGCACATGCCCTATCTGCCTCCAGTTAACAAGATCCTTCGAATGAAAGATCGGCACGCCCGGAAAAAAAGCGAATGAAGAATTTACAAGATAATAGTCATCCCCCTTCCGGGTGATGCTTGGATCGGGATAACATCCCTGGAGAACCGGAGTATAGAACTCATCGTCCTTCAGCGGATTTTCATTGTAAACGCGGTCATTCCCTTTATATTCAAACTGAGAAAAAAGGGGAGCATTCTTTGCTGCCTTATTATTCTGCTGCGCAGATGCCGTAGAGCACACACACATTGCGGCCGCTGAGAGCATTGTCAGGCTCTTTTGGAGGAGAGTAGTTTTTAGTCCTTTTCGTTTCATCATGATGTACTTTTTTAGAGCAGCACTCCTTTGCGGCTGCCCGCCCGCTGCATAACACGTTTAACTGCTTTTACTATATTTTCGCTATCGAGCCCGTATTTCTTCATCAGTTGCTCCGGTGTCCCTGATTCGCCGAAGGAATCATTCACCGCAACGTATTCCTGTGGCGATGGTAATTTCGAAGCCAGTAACTGGGCTATACTATCACCAAGGCCACCCAGCCTGTTGTGTTCTTCTGCCGTCACTACACACCCTGTTTTGGCAACGGATCTCAGTACAGCGTCCTCATCAAGAGGCTTTATCGTATGGATATTTATGATCTCGGCGTTAATTCCTTCGGCCGCCAGCTTTTCGCCTGCCAGGATTGCTTCCCATACAAGATGGCCTGTTGCAAAAATCGACACATCGGTTCCTTCATTCACCATCAACGCTTTGCCGATCTTAAATTCCTGATCCGGAGCTGTAAATACAGGAACAACCGGACGACCGAAACGGAGATAGACGGGTCCTTCATATTCAGCGACAGCGATCGTCGCGGCTTTCGTCTGATTAAAATCACAGGTATTGATAACAGTCATTCCCGGTAACATTTTCATAAGACCTATGTCTTCCAGTATCTGGTGAGTGGCACCATCTTCACCGAGGGTTAAGCCCGCATGAGAGGCGCAAATCTTCACATTCTTACCGGAGTACGCAACACTTTGCCGGATCTGGTCGTAAACCCTTCCTGTTGAGAAATTGGCAAAAGTACCGGTGAAGGGAATCTTTCCTCCAATTGTAAGTCCGGCAGCCATTCCTATCATATTGGCTTCCGCGATACCGACCTGGAAAAAGCGTTCGGGGAACGCATTTATAAAGTCCTGCATCTTAAGAGATCCGATCAGGTCAGCGCACAGGGCAACCACATCAGCGTTTCTCCTGCCCGCTTCTAAAAGCCCGGCTCCGAAACCGGAACGGGTATCTTTTTTTTCACTATACGTGTATTTTTTCATCTGTCATTTAACGGTTTAATTGTTCTGTTCAGGTTTGTCTGCAAAAGTACCGGTCAGTAATCCCCTAAGGTTTCTTCAAGCTGCCCCAGCGCAGCATTCAACTGCTCGTCATTAGGAGCCACTCCATGCCATTTATGGCTTCCTGCCATGAAATCAACACCATATCCCATACTGGTATGCAGCAGGATCATGACCGGCTTTCCTTTTTTACTACGGTTTTTCGCTTCCCTGACCGCGCCTACAACCTGTTCCATATCGTTCCCTTCTGTTTCCAGCACATCCCAGCCAAAGGCGAGCCATTTTTCGCGAAGGGAGCCCAGAGAAAGCACTTTTTCGGTAGGCCCGTCTATCTGCTGTCCATTAACATCTATTGCCGATATGAGGTTATCCACCTTGTTATGGGCTGCGAACATTGCTGCTTCCCATATCTGTCCTTCCTGCAGCTCGCCGTCCCCGTGAAGAGAGAATATCCAGCGGTCATCTCCGTTCAGCTTCTTGGTAAGAGCAGCGCCAATTGCGACTGAAAGTCCCTGTCCAAGGGAGCCTGATGACACCCGGATCCCGGGTAGTCCTTCATGGGTAGTAGGATGCCCCTGAAGCCTTGAACTCAATTTACGGAATGTACTGAGTTCTGAAATTTCAAAATACCCCGACCGCGCCAGCACCGAATAGAACACAGGTGAAATATGCCCGTTAGAGAGGAAAAAGAGGTCTTCTCCCTTCCCGTTCATATTGAACTCCGGGTTATGATACATTTCAGAAAAATAGAGGGCGACCAGGTAATCCGTACAGCCAAGGGAACCGCCGGGATGTCCGGACTGACACGAATGAACCATCCGTACAATATCGCGCCTTACCTGCGATGCAAGGCTCTTAAGCAGTTCTACATTACTATTATTCATTTTTAAAAAGGATTATGTTAGTTTATCACACGGCAGGCTGACAGACCTGTATGCATCGCCAAAACTAAGAGCATGGACACTGACAGGATGGTTAAAACGTCCAAATTAATAGCACCAATGTTTAAAGAATTATTCCTCTACTCCAAATATCTGGTGTGTTCCTTTTCACGGGCGACGGATTGAACATTTATACTATCTTTTTTTACAGATTGGCATTTCACTTCAGCGCTTATAGATTAGCTTTGACTTTCATAAGTCCGAAATCTCAAACCAGAAATGAATGGAACACCCGATCTGTTA
>JBQGEO010000680.1:0-3459 GCA_052039655.1 Pararcticibacter sp. | reverse complement strand
TGGTGGCGTTCCCCATGCTGGCAGTCAAACCATAACTGGCCCTGAGAGTAGCCCTGTTAATCACAGACTGTTTACGCATAAAATCCTCTGTGTCTACATTCCAGGCTCCGCTCACATTCCAGGTTGGAAGCCATCTTGCTGTCCGCGCCCGGCCCAGAAGGTTAGAACCGTCGTACCTCACTGTTCCGTTGAAATTGTATTTCCCCTTATACGAATATGCCCCATTTACAGCATAAGCTATAAAACGGTCGTAGTTCCAATCCATCCCGTAATAATTGAAGTTCCCTTCTACATCCCGTTTGATGATTCTGGGGTCAATGTAAGGCACTCCTCCTTTATCAAACTGGTAACCATAACCGTTATTAAATTTATTCTGCCTGTCGGCATACCTGATTTCATGAGTAGCCAATGCATGAATGATATGGTCCTTACTGAACGTTTTATCCCATTCCAGCTGATGACGGAAATTATAACTGATCAGATAATCATCATTGGTATTGTAAAAGCCGCCATATGGAAGAATGACAACAGGTTCCGCATCCGGGTTATCCGGGTCCCTGTACAAGAACCGGTTACGATCCCTGACAGTAGCATCTCCCGCAGCACGGTATGCCTCAGACATATTTGCTTTCTCCTTCACCTTATGCTCCCGGTTCGTTTTGGCATACCTCAACGCCCCCAGGGCGGTATATTTTAACGATGGTATAATCTTGTAAGTTCCCTCTCCCTGGAGTTTCAAATCTATCATGGATAGATCCAGCGTATTATTATTTAATTCATTTATGATGTTAAAGGGAGCAAAATTCCTCCTGAAATATTCGAGATTACCATTTTCGTCATAAGCAGTCAGGGTTCGGCTGGTATTAAGCGCATAGCTGAACGGGTTTATATCAAAGTCGCGGTCATAACGCCCCTCTACCGGGTTACTGTTTCTTCCCACGGTCCCGGGAGCCTGCTGGTCACGTATAGATCCCTGTGTAATGAAACCCAGCGATATCTTCTTTGATAAATCGAAGTTCGCCCGCACATTTCCAGTATACCTTTTTACATTATCGCCTATAGTCCATCCGTTATCATGAAGATAACTCGTAGATACATACAACTGAGATTTTTCGCTTCCCGAGGAAACACTGAAAGAGTGTTCCTGCAATAAGGAATTCCGGAATAACACGTCAAACCAATCAGTATTTGCCTGTGCGTACCTTGACAGGAAATTATTCCTGGTTTCAGCCGTTTTAGGCAGACCAAACTGGCCATTGCTCTGCTCATATTGGTTATAAAGATCATTCAGTTTAGTAAAGATCCCTCCATCAGCCTTTCTCGAAGTTTCGGACGCCAGTAACCACCCTTTATTTTCCATCTCCATGTACACGGCCATTTGATCTGCAGAGTTCATGATGTTAAAGTTGTCGTAGGACGGCTTCAGGTACGTAGAAAAATTCCCGGTGTATGCTATCACCGGTTTACCGATCTTCCCTTTCTTTGTAGTTACTACAATTACCCCGTTCATCGCTCTCGCACCATATAAAGAAGTCGCAGAGGCGTCTTTCAATATCTGGAAGCTTTCTATGTCTTCAGGATTTAAGCCCGCAACAGAAGATCCGATCAGTGTAGTGGCATCGCCCGTTGATAATTGCTCATTGGATACATTCACAACGTCCTCCAGAATCACCCCGTCTACTACCCACAAAGGTTTATTATCGCCGGTGATAGAAGTGGCTCCCCGAATCCTGATCTTTGGGGCTGCACCAAAAGTTCCTGAAACATTTTGCACCGACACCCCGGCAGCCCGGCCCTGAAGCATCCTGCTCACATCCGTGATTCCTTCCTGCTTGACGTCACTGCCCTTTAAAGTTACCGCAGATCCCGTAAAAAGCTTCCGTGGAATAGACTGGTAGCCGTTTACCACTACCTCCTCCAGGGCATTTATATCCTCCTCCAGCGTCACGTTGATCGTTGTTCTTCCCTTCACAGCAACTTCCTGGCTTTCAAAACCTATCATCGAAAACACCAGCGTTGCTCCGTCTTTCACACGCAGAGAATACTCCCCGTTCATACCAGTAGCCGTGCCGTTTTTCGTTCCTTTTTCAAGTACATAAACACCCGGAGTGGGTTCAGTACCGGTTTTAGCCCTAACCGTCACCACACCTTTTACAACGATGTCTTTCGCATTCTGGCGCAATCCCGGTGCCTGTTCTGCCTTCTTCAGGATTACTTTATTATCGATGATCTTATACGTGATCCCGTTAGGAAGTAATTGTTTCAGAGCCTTCTCTAATGGACTCGCATTTTTATCTGCATCTATTATGATTTCTTTATTGATCTGTGCAGCATCATATACAAAGCTCACCTGGTATTGCTTTTCCAGGCTTTTGATAAAATCCCCCAGCTTCTGCCCCATGGGAATTCCATGCTGACTCTTCACTTCGGCTCTTATCGGGAAAACCGAAAAGACCATGGCTGTTGCCAGCAGCAGAAGCACTAACATCCGCTTCTTCTTTTTGTAAACGTTTTCGTTCATAGTAATCCTGTTTGTTTGAATAGAAATTATAGTAGATTGATTAATTGCTTTTAACGACCAGCACACTGTCCTCGCGGTTGATTTGGAGGGGATAAGTTTCTTTCAGGATCTCCAGTATTTCCTCCAACTGATTGTCTTTAAAGCTCGCATTAAACTTATTGTAGGAAGACAGGGAATCCTTAAACCTGAATTTAACTCCATAGCATTTTTCAAGACTCTTAAACACTTCGGGAAGAGGGGTATCAACAAACTTAAGTTCGTGGGTAAACCATGCATAATCCTTCCCGGTACCGTCGGTAAACCTGCTGATTTCCCCCGTCAGAGAAGAATAGATAAGGCCATCGCCGGCAGAAAGTATAGACGTTTTATTCCTGTCTGGTGCTTCGAACCTGATCTTTCCGGTTCTTACCGCAAGTTCTATTTGTTGGTTTTCATTCTTTATATTAAAGGAGGTCCCCAGCACCGTAATTTTTGAAGCGTCTACCGTTACTACAAATTCCTTACGGGCATTCCGGGCGATGTCAAAGAAAGCAGATCCCCTGATCAGCATAACTTCTCTCTTTTCGTCCTTCATACTCTCAGGATACTTCACGCTTGTGTTTCCGGCAAGGTAAACCCTGGATCCATCAGGCAATAAAACAGAATCAATCGCGGCACCGGTTGACATGGTAATATAATGGACTCCGGTAAATGACGAATACCCCCAATAACCCGCTATAGCAAGAAGCGCCGCAGATGCTGCTACTCTCCATATCTTCCATCGCCTGCCCGGTCTATTCTCAGAATCATATCCCATTCGTTCCGACAAGCGCTCCACTGCAGCTTCTGTATTCAATAAATCCATATATTTCACCTCCGGTGAAATGTTCCAGATCTCCTCAATTTGCAGGTAGAATTCTTCATTTTCAGCAGAAGTGGCCCTGAACAGTCTCACTTCC
>JBQGEO010000679.1:0-2059 GCA_052039655.1 Pararcticibacter sp. | reverse complement strand
CTCTCCATACAACCTTAAAAGCAATAAATGGAAATATGCCCTTAGAAAGTAGACCTCCCCTATCCGGCATTGCAGGTCTCCCTGCTGAAGCGGATTATCCGGAGTCTGGTATTTTTCGACGCCCTCAAGAATGACGTTTGTATGCCTGATACTGGTATACAGTCCTTCCCAAAATTGCCCGTTGTTATTACCCGGTATCGAGTTAGGGTTCCAGGCGCCCGTGTTGTAATTATTCGTGATATTCCCCTCTACTGTAGACCCTTCACACTCATCGGTTATGGCTGATGACGAAAAATGAGAGAAGAACACCAGCGGGCTGTTCGCCTTCCTGGCCCGGTAATAAGCCTCACTCACCAGCTTGTCGACTTTTTCATAACGGGAGAATACCTGTTGTTCCGTTATCTGGTCGTCCGGCTCCCTGTTAAGGAAACTATCGTTACATGCAAAAACACATAACATCGTAATAATGAATCCAGCCGTATATATTGCATTTTTCATGTCGTCTGTACTTTAGAATGTTACGTTAACTCCAAAATTGTATATCTTCTGAATCGGGTACCAGGCACCCCAGCCGTCTCCGGTTTCAGGATCTATATCCGCACTATCCAGACCGTCCCAGGTGATCAGGTTGAGGCCTTGCGCATAGATTCTCACCTGCTGGAGGCCAGCAGCTTTTGTAAGGCGCCGGGGAAGGATATAGCCGACTTCCATATTTTTCAACCGCAAATACTTCGCATCATACAAAAACAAACTGCTCCTGTCGTTTTTATTGTTGTCGTGGGTGCCCATATGCAGAGCAGGATACGTGGCTGTCGAAGCAGTCTCCGGTGTCCACCTGTTAAGATGCATACCTTTAACTTTGCCTATTTTGTCCTGGTCATACTGGGGAAAGTCCCAGGCAGCCGCTCCTGACAACAGTATAGATGTATTAGCAGCACCCTGGAAGAGGAAGCTGAGATCGAAATTTTTATACTGTACCCCCAAAGGTATTCCGAATTGGATCTCCGGACTCCGGGGATGTCCCATTGACTTTCGGTCATTATCATCGATCACCCCGTCGTTGTTCAGATCTTTGTAAACAGCATCTCCGGGAATGAGAGTTCCCCATGTCTGATAGCCACTTTGGTTAAGTTTAGAAGCTTCCGCATCATCTGCTACAAAATGATCAAAGACGTACACATAATTAAGTCCCAGGCTCTTTCCGGTTTCCTGACGCCAGCCATTCTGTCTCGGTATTTCATTCATGTAGATGAGCTTATTCCTGGCGAACGTAAAATTGGGTTTAATGTAGTACCTGAAGTCTTTACCGATCTTATCATCCCATGAGAGGTCAAAGTCGATACCCCGGTTTCTGACTTTTCCGAGATTTACATACGGAGCACCTTTACCTACCACCGAAGGAAAGCCGACCTTGTTATTTCCATCATTCAGGTTGGTAATAATATCATACCTGTCTTCATTGAAAACATCAATTGTGGTACTCAACCGGTTGTTAAAAAAGACCGCGTCAAGTCCGATATTAGTCTTCTTCGCCTTTTCCCAGGTAATAATTTCGTTTGGCAGGCGCCCTTCCACCATACCTGTACTACTGCTGCCAAAGTTCTGACCAAAGTAGAAGGAATGGTCGGTCGTATTGTAGTAAGAAAGGTAAGCAAACCTGTCGCCCGCGATCTTATCACTACCCACCAAACCATAAGATCCCCTGATCTTTAACTGATCCAGCCAGCCTTTTGAAGACTCCATAAAACTTTCTTTGCTGATGATCCAGCCAAGTGAAGCAGCAGGAAAAAATCCGTACCGTTTATCCGGAGCAAAGTTTTCAGATCCATTATATCCAAAGTTGAACTCCGCGAGATATTTCTTGTCATAGTAATAGGACGCCCTGCCGGTAATGCCCTGGTAACAATAGGCAATATCCTTGTCTGAAGTCCTTAGAGAACGGTTAAGAAGTACCATTCCCGAAACTTCATGAAGTTCATCAAAGGTCCTGGCATAATCAGCCCTGAATTGGTAATATGTTTTACTTACATGAGCATTTGTACTAAGATCGTTGCGAAGG
>JBQGEO010000678.1:0-3063 GCA_052039655.1 Pararcticibacter sp. | reverse complement strand
TATGCACTCCTCCCTCTCTCCTTCCACGATCGGCATATACGCCTCAGACTGTGTTTCCAACTACGCTTCGGGGCCGGTTCAATCGTTTCAAAAGAGAAAAGAAAGACAAATAATGCGAAGGCCTGCTCAATGGCAGGCCTTGTACAAGATAGATTTAAAGTGTTATAATTATTTCAGCAACAATTATTTATCTTTATTCTTGATCTCAGTAACTTCGTTTCTGATGTCTTGTGCTAATGTTTTAATTTGCTGTAAAGCTTTACGAACACGTGTACCAGCAGCTCCGCTGTTCTTGTTGTAAAATTTCTCTGCATCAGCCTCTACAGAGGCTACAAGCTCTTTTAATTGATTAAATTTTTCCATAATATTAAATCTTTGGGAGCAAATATATATTTTTAAACGAATAAACAATTATTAACAAAAGGAGAATATCGCTTCTTTTTTCCACATTTTAACAATATTAACACTGTTTTGAGGCTTCTGAAGCGGGTTTTAACATTAAAAGGTGCAACACTTCACAACATTAACACTCGCTCAGACTGATCGGAATGTGCAGGGCAAGCCCACCTTCTGATGTCTCTTTATATTTCGTGTTCATATCAAGAGCCGTATCCCACATTGTTTTTATCACATTGTCAAGCGACACCTTTGCCGATTCGGGAGAGCTTTGTAATGCTAACTGGGAGGCTGTAATAGCCTTAATCGCTCCCATGGCATTTCTTTCGATGCAGGGAATCTGCACCAGCCCTCCAATCGGGTCACAGGTCATCCCTAAATGATGCTCCATTGCAATTTCCGCAGCCATCATGCATTGCTCCGCTGAGCCGCCCATTACTTCGGTAAGCCCGGCAGCAGCCATAGACGATGAAACTCCGATTTCGGCCTGGCACCCGCCCATGGCGGCAGAAATAGTGGCTCCTTTTTTAAAGATGCTTCCTACTTCACCCGCCGTTAACAGAAACCTGATGATTTCTTCTTCCGGATCTTTTTCACTTAAGAAGGTGACATAATATTGAAGAACGGCAGGGATCACACCGGCTGATCCGTTTGTTGGTGACGTAACCACACGTCCGAAAGATGCGTTTTCTTCATTGACAGAAAGAGCGAAACAGCTTATCCAATCGAGGATATAACTAAATCCGGTCCCGCTCGCCCTGATACTGTTCATCCAGGAGTCATAACAGCAGCTATCATCTCCCCGAAGGAGTTTGTGGTTTATTTGGGCAGCCCTCCGCTGCACGTACAGTCCTCCCGGCAGAACTCCCGGAGTATGAGCTCCTTTATAGATACACTCCTTCATGACACGCCAGATTCCGAGAAGTCCCTTTTTAACCCCGTCTTCGTCCCGCCACCGCTTCTCGTTGTCCATAACGATATCGCTGATCCTTTTACCTGTCAGATCATACCACTTCATCAGATCTGAAGCATAATCTATGGGATAGGGCAATTGCGCCTGAACAGTACTATCAGGTTCTTCCCCCTCGCGCCTTACAAAACCGCCCCCTACAGAATAGTACGTTTCCGACATGATCTCACCTGCATCATTTACAGCTTTAAATATCATCCCGTTGGGATGTTCAGGAAGGCTTTCATTTTTAAACAGGGTCAGATCTTCCGATGGATTAAAGTCTATTGCCGTATCTCCTCCGAGGAGAATTCTCTTCTGGCTGTTAATCTCATCAACAATCGCATTTATGCGGGAAGTATCAATAGTTACTGGATCGTAGCCAGACAAGCCAAGCAGTACCGCAATATCAGAACCGTGCCCTTTTCCCGTTTTGGCAAGCGAGCCATAGAGAGAAACCGACACTTGTCTTACAGAACTGAATCCTGCTTTACTAAGGCTAAGGGTAAAAAACTGCGCGGCCCGCCAGGGGCCGAGAGTATGCGAACTCGAAGGACCTACTCCTATTTTAAAAATATCAAAGACAGAAATCCGCTCTTTGTACATAAAACATCATAAAAAGCATTATAAGTCATCTGAAAGATGGACGACCAGTAAAAAACACCATCCAAATATCGTCTTTTACAACGACTATTGGCCCCGGAATTTCGCCAGGCCACTATCTAAAAATTTCAGATAGTTACTCACACTGAAGTCGGCACCAATAGGCTCCATCAGCAATTGCTCATTATGATCTAATAAAACATAATAAGGTTGAGAATTGGCATTAAAGCGGGAAGCCTGAAAATCACTCCATTTATTCCCTATCGTTTTGATTTTTTTCCCTGTTGTTTTTGACACTGTTTGCCCGGACTGCGGTAATTCAGTTTTATCATCTACGTACAACTGAATGAGCACATATTCGTCTTTTATCCTTTGAAGGACCTGTTTGTCGGGCCAGACAGAACTTTCCATCTTTCTGCAATTCACGCAGGCATGTCCTGTAAAATCAATCATCACCGGCTTGTTCACTTTCTTCGCATAAGCCATCCCTTCATCATAATCAAAAAATGCGTCGAGCCCGAGAGGTGCTTTAAATTTATCTGAATATTTATGCGTTCCGCTCTGCTTAGCCTGACTGCCGCCCCCCAGGGATGCCGTGTAAAGATCGAAGTCCTGAGTAGTCTGCGGCGGTAAAAAAGCTGAAATTGAAGAAAGAGGTGCACCCCATAATCCAGGCACCATATAGACGGTAAACGCCAGCACAATCATTGCCAGGAAAACACGGGGTACGGATACAAAACTCAGATCGGAGTCATGAGAAAATTTCAGCTTGCCCAGAAGGTAAAAACCCATCATGCCGAAGATCACTATCCAGAGAGACAAGAAAACTTCCCTGTCAAACCATTCCCAGTGATAGGCAAGATCGACATTGGAAAGGAACTTCAGGGCGAGTGCCAGCTCCAGGAATCCTAATACCACCTTTACACTGTTAAGCCAGCCGCCGGACCTCGGCAGCGACTGCAGCCAGGAGGGGAACATGGCAAACAATGCAAACGGAATAGCCAGAGCAAGGGAAAATCCGAACATCCCGATCGCAGGGCCCAGAAGCGCCCCCATAGTGGCGGCCTGTACCAGCAGGGTCCCGATGATTGGGCCTGTACAGGAAAAAGACACTA
>JBQGEO010000677.1:0-3048 GCA_052039655.1 Pararcticibacter sp. | reverse complement strand
GTGTCAGGTACCATTTCGTCAATAACTTCAAGAGGTTCACTGACGGGCAGTTCTTTATATCCTCCATCAATAAATGTGATCATAAAAGCGTCAGATCTTACATTGATCACTACTCCTTTACCATATTTCCCGTGCTCTACGCGCGAGCCGATTCCAATATTGTCTTTCATAACAGCTTGAACTGGTTAAAGAGGCTAATATATAAAAAATGGAGGGTTTAGTAAACATCAGGGTGCCCTTTACGGGACACCCTGATGCTCTCTCTGACAGCCTTATTTATCAGAAGGTTCGTTTTGCTTTCGCATGTTTTCGGCAGACATACTGTCGGACATCAGTGCCGACATACCAGTCTGGACTTTATTCTTAAATCCCGATATTACTTTGATTTCTCCGTTCATCAAAGCCTTGTAGCCATCTTTCGCTACATCGGCAGGATCAGAAAGAGTGGATTCCTGAACAATTGTGGCATTTTCGCCGTCGGCTTTGCTGAAGAAATCAGTGTCTGTAGCCCCCGGAAGAAGAGCCGTGACGGTAACATTGGTGTCCTTCAGTTCGTTGTGCAGCGCTTCTGAAAGAGAGAGGACATACGCTTTGGTTGCATGATAGACCGCATGGTAAGGGCCCGGTACTTTTCCGGCTATGGACGCCAGCTGAAGAATCTTTCCTTCATTCCTCTCAATCATTTCCTTCACAAAAAGCTTTGTCAGTACGGTGAAGGAAGAAATGTTTAACTGTATTATTTCCAGGTCTCTCTGTATGTCGGTGTCGGCAAACAGTCCGAACTGCCCCTGACCGGCGTTGTTCACGAGAACATCCACCTGGAACCCGGTGTCTTTTACTTCCTGGTACAATTCAAATGCAGCTTCGGGGCGGAAGAGATCTTTTACAACAGGCAGAACGCTGATCCGGTACTGAAGGGTGAGCTCAGAAGCCGTCTGATTCAGTTCTGCCTGGTCTCTGGCAACAATAATCAGGTTGTAACCGTTTTCCGCGAACAATTTGGCCAGTTCATAGCCAATGCCGCTCGTTGCGCCCGTTATCAGGGCGTGCTTGTTTCTTGTGTTTTCCATGGGTAGATTGTTTTGCAATCTACCGCTAAAATGGTGCCAGCAAGGGATTAGTTATTGCCTTCTTTTTTCACCTGGGGCTTTTGATGGTGTCCGCCGGCAGGTTTCTTCTTTTTGTTCTTGAACTTAGGATTGGGATTCCTGTTTTTCCTTTTATTTCCTGATGTTCTCACTGCCTTGAATTCCGGCTGTTCTCCTATCTCCGGAGGCAGCGGCATTACCTGGATTTCCCTTCCTATAAGAGCCTCAATGCTTAACAATTTCCGCTGGTCGCGCTCGTTTACCAGGGTAATAGCGGTTCCCGTTGTTTCGGCTCTTGCTGTTCGTCCTATCCTGTGGATGTAATCTTCGGCGTCGGAAGGAGCATCGAAATTGATTACCAGGCTTATCCCTTCAATGTCTATCCCGCGGGAAATAACATCAGTGCCGATCAGAACCTGCAATTTCCGGTTCCGGAAGGCAAGCATGATCTCTTCACGCTCCGCCTGTTCAAGGTCGGAGTGAAAGGCTTCCACCTGGACTTTGGTTTTCTTTAACGTCTTAAAGATCTCTTTTACCTTATCTTTTGTGGAAGCAAAAATGATGACGCTTTTATATTCCTTCTGTTGCAGAAGTAAGCTTATCAAAGGAATCTTTTGCGTATCCAGCACTTTATAGACCTGCTGATCAATTCCTTCGGCTGGCTGCGATACCGCAAGATTGATTTGCGAAGGATTCTTCATGATTGTTTTGGCCAGCGTTCTTATCCTGGGAGGCATGGTTGCCGAGAAAAGCACGGTTTGCCTCTTTTTGGGAAGATAACTGATGATCCGCATGATATCATCAAAAAAGCCCATATCGAGCATCCTGTCAGCTTCGTCAAGAACAAGACATTGCAGGTGTTCCGGTTTGAAAGCTCCGGCATTTATATGTGCGATGAGACGTCCCGGCGTAGCAATAACAATTTCAACGCCCTCTTTCATCGCACGCTGCTGCTGACTGTAGACGATCCCGTCTCCACCACCATAAACGGCCAGTGAGCTGATCCCGGTAAAGTAACCGAGCCCTTCTACCTGCTGATCTATTTGCTGTGCAAGCTCCCGCGTAGGAGCTAATATAAGGGTGTGAGTAAAGCCCTTTTCCGATTTGGAGATGTTATTAAGCACCGGTAAGAGGTACGATGCTGTTTTGCCGGTACCTGTCTGAGCACATGCGATCAGATCCAGCCCGTTTAGAACGACTGGGATAGCTTCCTGCTGTATCAGAGTCGGTTCACGGTATCCCATGCTTAAAATTCCTTCAAGCAAAGGTGTTTCAAAATTAAAATCGTGGAATGTCAATAGTTGTATTGTATATGTTTTATCGGTTGCAATTTAAAGATTATACGTCAATAGCCAAAGAGTGTTTCAGGTTTCGTTCCCGAACTGTTACATGCTGTTCTGAAGCAGATGAGAACCTGCTACAAATAGATCCGCTATTTCGGGAGTTGAAAACGGCCTTTACTTGATACCGGCCCGCTTTTATGCCGGAAAGCCGGGGCTGCTGTAAGCTAAAATCAGTAAATCAGCAGCTTGCTGAAATAGTTTTAATCTGAAAATAGTTTTAACTTAAACATAGATTGCTCCCTTCTCTCAAAGTGTAAAAGGATATGAAACAGATTGATGAGCCACAGAATGACCACATACAAGCAGTCCCCCGCGACCTCCCTGTAACCCCGATCTCCCTCTAACCCTTCCCTTAAAAGAGCAACCCACATTTAAAGAGAAAACCTCTTTCCCAGAACAAAAGGCATCTCCTCATCCCCCTCATCCCTCAACACTCCCTCATTGTTCACAACACCCTCTGGCCCGTTCCTGCCCGTGCCATTACCCGGTATCCCATCCGCCCGCACCCTCCGGCTGCCCCTTTTCTCCCTTGCCCTCATCTTCTCTGCTCCTTTAGCCGTCTTCTCCAGCAACACGTTCCCTGCATAACACAAGCCCGGGTGACGCCCCCCTGCCTC
>JBQGEO010000676.1:0-9998 GCA_052039655.1 Pararcticibacter sp. | reverse complement strand
AACGTGAAATTATACAGTACAAATAGTCCTGAAAGGACAGTGGATTTTAAAGAGGCGGTGTTCAACAGTATGCCGCAGGACAGAGGACTTTACATGCCTGTGGAAATACCGAAGCTGGATGCGGGATTCATAGACAGAATTGAAAGCTGTTCGTTAAAAGAGATTGCCTATGAGGTAGCGAAGAACATTTTACAAGACGCAATCCCCGATGTGGACCTGAAAGCGATCATAGATGATGCGATCAACTTTCCGGCTCCTGTTGTTAAGCTCGATGAAAGTACGTACGTTCTGGAGCTTTTTCATGGTCCTTCACTCGCTTTTAAAGACTTCGGAGCGAGATTCATGAGCAGAGTGATGGGATATTTTCTGGAGGAGGGTGAGAGGACGCTGAATGTGCTGGTTGCTACCTCTGGTGACACCGGGGGTGCTGTGGCTTTAGGGTTCCTTGGAGTGCCCAATACCCAGGTTACCATTCTGTATCCGAAAGGAAAAGTGAGTCCTATCCAGGAACTGCAGTTAACTACAAATGGCCAAAACATCCGTGCGATTGAAATTGATGGTACTTTTGATGATTGTCAGGCCCTGGTAAAGCTGGCCTTTACTGACGGGGAACTCAATGAAAAATTCAGGCTGACTTCTGCCAATTCAATCAATATTGCCCGTCTCATTCCGCAAACCTTCTATTATTTTAATGCTTACGCGCAATTGAAAAGACAAGGAAAAACGGATGTTGTTTTTTCAGTGCCCAGCGGAAACTTTGGGAACATCGGAGCGGGTTTGCTGGCGTGGAAGATGGGGTTGCCGGTTAAACGGTTTATAGCAGCAACCAATGTGAACGATACTGTCCCTCATTTTTTTAAATCGGGTTTCTATGAGCCCAAGCCTTCTGTTGCTACTCTTTCCAACGCAATGGATGTGGGTAATCCAAGCAATTGGGTGCGGATCATGCAGCTGTTTGAACATGACCTCGAAGGAGTGAAAAAAGTAGTCAGTGCCGCCAGTTATACTGATGAGCAAACACGTGAGGCTGTTGAAACGATTTTTGAAAAGTATCAGTATGTTGTTTGCCCCCACACTGCGATAGCCTGGCGGGCTGTTGAAGACTACAGGAAGGCTTTTGGAGATGATTTGTCTGCGGCAGTTTTTCTTTCAACGGCTCACCCCTGTAAGTTTCCCGATATCTACGAGGAAGAAATTGCAAAGCATGTAGACATTCCGGCGCAGGTTAAAGAGTTGGAAGGCAAGCCGAAGCAGGCGGCCGGATTGAAAGCTGATTTCCAGGCGTTCAAAGAGTTTTTAATGAAAGCCTGATATGCTGAAGACAGCGGAACATGCACCGGGCAAACGCTCTATGCAGTTCCGCTGCCTTCTTTTCTGCCCGCTGGCAATGGTCCGCACTTACTGCATCTTGGGCAGGTGGTTACTAGAAAACTGCCTTTGCAATTCTGTATGTAGGCTCGGGATTTCCCATCGTATAGAAGTGAAGGACCGGTGCTCCAAATTCAACAAGCTCCTTACATTGCTGAATCATCCATTCAATACCGACTTCTTTCACTTCTGCATCAGATTTGCAGGCAGTAACTGCATCACTTAGTTCAAGCGGGATATCAATATGGAATATCTTCGGAAGATTAATCAGTTGCCTGGAAGTTGTAATAGGCTTTAATCCGGGGATGATCGGAATATTGATCCCATGTTCTCTGCACTGTTTTACGAAGTCACAATATTTTTTGTTGTCAAAGAACATCTGGGTTACTATGAAATTTGCCCCCATCTCAACCTTTTGCTTGAGATATTTAAAGTCAGTTTCGATATTTGGAGCTTCGAAATGCTTCTCCGGGTAAGCCGCAACACCTATGCAGAAATCAGTTTTGTTTGCATCATGATCTTCATGAAGGTACTTGCCCTGGTTCATGCTGGCAACCTGTTGAAGTAATTCTGTGGCATACGCATGTCCTCCCTGCGTGGGAATGAATGAAGCATCAGTTTTCCGTGCGTCTCCCCGTAGTACAAGAACATTGTCTATTCCAAGGAATTGCAGGTCAATCAGCGCGTTTTCAGTTTCTTCCCTAGTGAAACCGCCGCAAATAAGGTGCGGGACGGCATCAACCTTATAGCGATTGATGATAGCCGCACAGATTGCAACGGTACCAGGCCGCTTGCGATAGGTTACTTTTTCAAGCAGCCCGTTAGGATGTTGTTTATATATATAATCTTCACGGTGGTATGTGACATCAATAAACGGAGGTTTAAATTCCATTAAGGGGTCAATAGCATTATAAATGCTTTGGATGCTCTGGCCCTTTATTGGAGGAAGCAATTCAAAAGAGAAGAGCGTTTTACCGTTGGAGTTGGATATATGTTCTGTGATTTTCATTGTGTTACGAGTTGGTTGTGAGTTGCGTGTTGTGGAGGCATTTCTAGTAAGCCAGGTTCGGCCCCAGCCATTTTTCTACTTCTTCCAGCGGCTCGTTACGGCGCACGGCGTAATCTTCTGCCTGATCCTTCGTGATTTTACCCAGGCCGAAATAACGGGACTGAGGATGCGAGAAATAAAAGCCGCTTACAGATGCTGCGGGATACATAGCCAGGCTTTCTGTTAGGTGTATTTCCGCATTTTCTTCTGCCTGGAGAAGATTAAACAGCGTGCGTTTTTCCGTATGGTCGGGGCATGCCGGATAGCCCGGTGCAGGACGGATACCCTGATAGCGTTCCTTAATGAGATCTTCGTTATTTAAATGCTCATCCTTTGCATATCCCCAATAATTACGGCGCACCAGCTCATGCATCTTTTCTGCAAAAGCTTCCGCAAGCCGGTCTGCCAGGGCCTTTGCCATGATGCTGTTATAGTCGTCGTGATCTCGCTCAAATTGAGCAACAAGTTCATCACATCCGATTCCTGCTGTTACAGCGAATCCTCCGAAGTAATCTTTTATGCCCGACTCTTTGGGTGCAATAAAGTCTGACAAAGCATAATAAGGCTCTCCTTTGGGTTTTTCTGCCTGCTGACGAAGAGTGTGGATCACTACCGGTTGCCCCTTATTATCTTCGGCTTCAAGCACAATGTCGTCTCCCGCCGAGCTAGCAGGCCAGAATCCAATTACAGCTTTTGCCGTAAGCAGTTTTTCTTTGACTATCCTTTCCAGCAATTGCTGTGCGTCGTCATAGAGTTTTTTGGCCTCAATTCCGGTGCTTGGATCATTAAAGATCTTCGGAAAACTGCCCCGTAATTCCCATGTATGGAAGAACGGAGTCCAGTCTATATAGGGAACGAGTTCTTCAAGTGGGAAGTTGTCGAATACCTTTGTTCCAATAAATGCAGGTGCCTGCTTTTCTACCTGGTCCAGATCTATCCTGAACCGGTCTTCCCTGGCTTCCTGTATTGTCTTGTAGCGCTTGTCAGAGCGTTTGTTCAAATGGGCCTCCCTCGCTTTCGCATACTCGTCTTTTATCCCCTGTATATAAGAATCCTTTAGTTCGGGGTTCATCAGACTGCTGCAAACTGTTACGCTGCGCGAAGCGTCCAGTACGTGTATCGCTGCCCCTGAATAATTAGGAGCAATCTTTACCGCTGCATGGATCCGCGAGGTTGTAGCTCCCCCAATCAGCAGGGGGATGCTGAAGCCTTCCCGCTCCATTTCTTTGGCAACATGTACCATCTCATCAAGTGAAGGAGTGATGAGGCCGCTAAGTCCTATGATATCCACGTTTTCTTCTTTTGCTCTCCGGAGAATGTTCTGGGAAGGCACCATAACTCCCATGTCTATCACTTCAAAATTATTACAGGCAAGGACCACCCCGACTATATTCTTGCCGATATCGTGAACGTCGCCTTTAACAGTGGCCATTAATACTTTCCCTGCTGAGCTGGAGCCTGAGCCTTCCGGATTATTCAGTTTTTCAGCTTCAATAAAGGGCAACAGGTAGGCGACCGCTTTTTTCATGACCCGTGCTGACTTTACTACCTGGGGAAGAAACATCTTTCCGGCACCGAACAGGTCTCCTACTACGTTCATCCCACTCATCAAAGGTCCTTCAATTACCTGAAGGGGGCGGGGGTATTTCTGACGGGCCTCTTCTACATCTTCATCAAGATATTCTATGATTCCTTTTACCAGCGCGTGGCTAAGCCGCTCTTCTACTGATGCTTTACGCCATTCTTCGTCTTTTACAGCTCCTTTTCCTTTCGCCTTTACGGTTTCTGCAAAATCAACAAGCCGCTCTGTTGAGTCTGGCCGCCTGTTCAGGAGGACGTCTTCGACGCGCTCAAGAAGCTCTTTAGGGATCTCTTCATAAACCTCCAGCATCCCGGCATTCACAATCCCCATGTCGAGTCCTGCCTTTATGGCGTGATACAGAAAAGCCGAATGCATCGCCTCCCTTACCACATTGTTTCCCCTGAAAGAGAATGATATATTGGAAACACCACCGCTCACTTTAGCCAGCGGCAGGTTTTCTTTGATCCAGCGTGTTGCGTTGATAAAATCAACTGCATAATTGTTATGTTCTTCCAGTCCTGTAGCAACAGTGAGAATGTTTGGATCGAAGATGATGTCCTGTGCCGGGAAACCAACTTCGTTTACAAGGATATCGTAAGAACGTTTACAGATCTCGATCCGTCGTTCATAACTGTCGGCTTGTCCCTGTTCATCAAAAGCCATTACGACAACAGCTGCACCAAATAAAAGTACTTTCTGTGCATGCTCCTTAAACTTCTCTTCTCCCTCTTTAAGCGAAATAGAATTTACTATCCCTTTTCCCTGAAGACATTTGAGGCCGGCAAGTATAACACTCCATTTAGAAGAGTCTACCATTACCGGTAGTTTGGCAATATCGGGTTCTGACGCTACCAGGTTTAGAAATTTAGTCATGGCCGCTTCAGAATCAAGCATTCCTTCGTCCATGTTGATATCAATTACCTGGGCTCCGCCTTCAACCTGCTGGCGGGCAACAGAGAGTGCCCCTTCGTAATCCCCTCCCAGAATAAGCTTTGAAAACTTTGGAGACCCGGTAATATTGGTTAGTTCTCAAATGTTTACTAAAATGATTTCAGGAGTTATAGTTACAGGTTCAAGACCGCTTAAAAGTAAATGAGGCGCAATAGAAGGAACCTTACGCGGGGGGTATTTTGCTGCTTTTTCTGCGATGCAGGAAATATGCTCAGGCGTTGTTCCGCAGCATCCGCCGACGATGTTAACAAAGCCGTGCGCTATAAAATCTTCTACAAGATGGGCGGTTTCATGAGGCACTTCATCGTAGGCGCCGAATTCGTTAGGAAGCCCTGCATTGGGGTAAGCAGATACATAACATCCGGCTTTTATTGACAATTCCTCAATATGAGGTCTCATTTCCTTAGCTCCGAGTGCACAGTTTAATCCAATACTCAGAATATTCGCATGAGTGAGCGAATTGAGGAAAGCTTCAACTGTCTGCCCTGATAAGGTGCGGCCACTGGCATCAGTAATGGTGCCCGATATCATAATATCGATTTTCCGGCCAATTTCATGCTCATACCGTTTGACAGCATAGATGCCGGCCTTGGTAATAAGAGTATCCGTAATCGTTTCGAAAAGAAGGAGGTCAGCCCCCCCATCTACCAGGCCGCGTACCTGTTCATAATAAGCCTCTGCAAGCTCGTCAAAATTAACAGCTCTGAACCCCGGATCATTGACATCCGGAGACATAGATGCCATCTTGGTGGTAGGGCCTATCGCACCCGCAACAAAGCGTGGTTTTTGGGTGTTTTTCAGAGTATACTCAGTCGCAATTTCTTTCGCTATCCTGGCGCCTTCATAGCTCATTTCATAGGAGAGATCTTCCATCTGGTAGTCGGCCATAGAAATACGTTGAGTGCTGAAAGTGTTCGTCTCAATAATATCAGCCCCCGCCTCCAGGTACATGGCATGGATCTCTTTGATCACATCAGGTCTTGTGATGTTCAGCAAGTCGTTATTTCCCCGAAGGTCACATGGATGATCCTTAAATCTCTGCCCCCGGAAATCTTCTTCTGTAAGCTTGTATCGCTGGATCATCGTCCCCATCGCTCCATCGATGACAAGGATGCGCTTGTCTAGTTCTTTTCTAATGTCCATTATGATGTGGGTTATCTGTTGTGAACCCGGATATAAATTGATCAGCCGGAAGAGAAGACCTCATATCTAACTCCATGACCTGCAACATGTCCCCGCAATTCACAAAATCCCGCTTATTTTCGAAAATCCTTCGGATTCTGACTTTCACTTATCTTCTCTTTGCCTTAAAGTAGTGCAGGCAAAGAATAGAATTTAGCACCTTGTAAGCACAGGTTGCTAAGACTTCGCAGGGTCTACTCCCTCCGTCTTTCTCAATAAGCCATACAAAAATGCGATAAAAAACGGTGAAAACCAAATGTCGAATGTCTTTGCCGGAAACTTCATGGAAACTCTCTTGTAAGGACAAGCGGGTAACATTCGCCTCGCAGTATTCCGGTTAGGTTAGCCGTTTCGTTAATTGTTCCTCTATTTTTTTAAACATCTGGACCGGCTTGAGATTCCGCCAGGTCATCTCATCGAGGGCGCCGCCAAAGTTGATATAATAGTCAATATTACTGCGCTTAAACTCATCAATGACATGCTCCCGGAAATTAACTGCTGCTATCCAGCCGTCTTCAACATCCTGAAACCATTCTTCATAATACAGATCATCCGATGAGTGGAAATTCAGGATGTTCTCTCCGATAAGGATAAATTTATTGATTCCCTCTTTCATCATCAGTTCGATGATTTCACGCTTGAGGAGCATAATGTCGTTATAAATGGTGTCGTTCCATTCGCCCAGCAATTCAATGATTGCATATTGACGGTCGTAATCAACAAAAAGGATCTTGATATATAATGTCTGCGAACCAAAATAGTCCCATTGTGGGTGGATGTAATAATTATAGATCTGTTTATCAAACTCAAATTCACTGTACTCGGTCTGATAAAACGGAGACCGTTCATCATCCGCTGCTATATAATCGTCGCGCCAGCGATAAAAAGGCTCTATCTCATGCATAATCTAATCTAATAAAAACAAATAAGAAGCCCTGGATTGCAAATCTATCTTTTTTATTTTTTTTCAATCAATACTGTGCGTTTATCCGTATAAAAACAGTAACTGCCTATCTTTTATTTTGTTGTGCAGAATTCTGCCCGGTTATTAAAACTGAAAAATGAGAAATATAGAAGAATGGCGGTTTATTTACAATTTTTCGTAGATAAATGGATCTGGTTATAGTATTTTAGCAATAGAAATTATAAAGCTTTGCCGACGAGGAAAAATCTAATCATTGCAGGTTGTTATGCGGGAACTTTGGTACTGGGAATGCTTCTTGGACCCAAATTTCAGAAAGAGAACGGAAACAAACTGAACGGGACATTTCTTCCTTTCCTTCCAGGGGGAAGAGAGGAAAAAATAGAGACTGTATTTAATATCATCAAGGATAATTATGTGGATCCTGTGAACATTGATTCTATAGGTGACGAAGCAATTAATGAAGTTTTAAAAAGCCTTGATCCTCATTCATCTTATCTGCCTCCCACCGATGCGAAGCTTCTCTCCGAAGATCTGGAAGGAAATTATAATGGAATAGGGGTTGAGTACAGAATATTGAATGATACTCTTCTTGTTACCGGAGTAAACAAGAGAGGTCCTGCTGCTAAAGCAGGGTTAAAAACCGGTGACCGGATCCTTGCTATTGGATATGTCAATATAGCCGGCACTGAGGTGACGAGTAAAAAGATCGTTGAACTAATCAGGGGCAGAAGGGGCACAGCTGTGAAATTGATGGTACAGCGCTTCGGCTGGCAAGGGCACAAGCAGATTACTGTTTTAAGAGATAAGATTACGGTCAGCAGTATAGACATCGGTTATATGATTTCCGGGGATATCGGGTATATCCGGATAAGTAAGTTTGGCGCTCGTACAGACGAAGATTTTGTTTCCGAACTTGAAAGGCTGAAGAAGCAGGGACTGAAAAACTTGATCCTCGATCTAAGGGAAAATGGAGGCGGGTATCTGAGCGCTGCAACGGCCTTATCGGACCAGTTTCTTGGCGAAAAAAAGCTGATTGTCTATACACAGGGTGCACATGAGCCGCGTACTGATTATTTTGCTACCAAAGAAGGGAAGTTTGAGCAGGGGAAGCTGGTGGTTTTGATTGACGAAAACACGGCGTCTGCGAGCGAGGTTGTCGCCGGGGCTGTTCAGGATCTTGATAGAGGAACTATCATAGGGCGCCGTTCGTTCGGAAAGGGCCTTGTTCAGGAACAGTTTAACTTTGGTGATGGATCAGCACTCAACCTAACGGTTGCCCGTTATTATACTCCTTCTGGCCGTTCGATCCAGAAATCATATAAAGAGGGAGCAAACGCTTATTTTGAGGAGGTTTTAAACAGGCATAAAAACGGCGAATTGAATTCAGACCGGAAACATTTGATGGACAGTCTTTATAAAAAAGGGAAGATCTATAAAACTGCTTCAGGGCGCCTGATCTATGGCGGTGGGGGAATTATGCCGGATATCTACGTCCCGGTTGATACCGCTGGTTATAATGATCTTTACTTTGCACTCAATGCAAAAGGAGTACTAAATGATTTTCTTTATAATTCACTTGTAAAAACGACCGTCCCCCGTTCTCTGGATGAATTTGTGAAAACGTTCAACTTAAGTAAAGATCAATACCGGCAACTCTTTTTATTGGCAGACAAAAGAGGAATAGAATACCAGCCACATTTGTTTAAGGATGCACAAAGGCACATTCACGCTGATTTAAAGGCTCTTCTTGCCCGGTACTACTTTGGAGATGATGGATATTATAAAGTACTCAATTCCGATGATACAGTAATATCACGGTCGCTTGCATTTCTGAAGCAACCGTGATGCAGAAATTAATTCTTTTCAGAAAGTGAGTCCACGCTATCGAGGCTGCTTGCAGAAGTATCTGCATTAAGCTCCTGTTGCAACAGAGAATCCGCTGATTTTACAGCGTCAATAGAATCCTTGTTGTCCGTTTCTTCTCTTGGCCCGCCTCCGCTGCATGCTGTAAATGCAAGAGACGTCATCAGGGCAAGTATCAATAGTTTCGTTTTCATAAATATCAATGTTACTTCTGGCGGAAATATATCTGAATGGGAACACCACTAAAATCAAAATGTTCTCTCAGTTTGTTTTCCAGAAATCTTTTATAGGGTTCTTTTATGTATTGAGGCAAATTACAGAAGAACGCAAAGATCGGAGAAGAACCGTTTAGCTGAGTGATGTACTTAATCTTAACATATTTCCCTTTTAAAGATGGAGGAGGGTAATTCTCGATGATCGGAAGCATAACCTCATTCACTTTAGATGTATGGATCTTCTTCGTCTTATTTTCATATACCTTAGAAGCAGCTTCAATCGCTTTAAATATTCTTTGCTTTTCGGTTACCGATGTAAAAACAATCGGTACATCAGTAAAGGGGGATATCTTTTGTTTGATCTGCTCCTCGAAAACCTTAGTGGTTTTGTGGTTTTTCTCAATCATGTCCCATTTATTTACCAGGATCACGATACCCTTCTTGTTCTTTTCAGCCAGGTGGAAGATATTGATGTCCTGCGATTCTATTCCTTCTACCGCGTCAATCATTAAGATCGTAACATCGGCCTCTTCCAGTGCTTTTATAGTCCTCATGACCGAGTAGAATTCTATATTCTCTTTAACCTTGGTCTTCTTACGAAGGCCGGCAGTGTCTATCAACATAAATTCATGGCCATACTGGTTATAATGGATGTGAATAGAATCCCGTGTAGTGCCGGCTATAGGAGTAACAATATTTCTATCCTGACCTGTTAGTGCATTTATCAGGGATGATTTTCCCACATTTGGCCTTCCCACAATTGCATATTTCGGCAGGTTAGAACCTTCAGGGACATCTTCCTGAAAATGCTTCACTACCTCATCAAGCAGCTCGCCTGTTCCCGACCCTGTCATAGAAGAAATA
>JBQGEO010000675.1:0-1842 GCA_052039655.1 Pararcticibacter sp. | reverse complement strand
ATGCATCGCCCGTACGATGGTGATGGGCATGCCGGATACGATACATGATCGGATCCCTCATGTGCATATTTGGGGAAGCCAGATCAATCTTCGCACTCAGCACTTTTTCCCCATCCTGGTATTTACCATCCCGCATTTCAGCAAATAAGCGGAGATTCTCTTCAACTGAACGGTCTCTCCAGGGAGAAGGTGTTCCCGGTTCTGTAGGCGTCCCTTTTTGCTCAGCTATCTGATCTGGAGTACTGTCGTCCACATACGCTTTCCCTTTCCTGATCAGCGTTACAGCAAAATCATACAGCTGACTAAAGTAATCGGACGCATACAATTCATTCTGCCACTCAAATCCAAGCCATTTAACATCTTCTTTGATGCTTTCCACATATTCAGTTTCTTCCTTCTCCGGATTTGTATCATCAAAACGAAGATTGGTTTGACCGTTATATTTTTGAGCCAGTCCAAAATTTAAACAAATAGATTTTGCATGGCCTATGTGCAGGTAACCATTAGGTTCAGGAGGGAAACGGGTATGGACGCGACCGTCATTTTTCCCGTTCCTAATATCTTCTTCTATTATTTCTTCTAAAAAATTAAGTGATCGTTCTTCGCTCATATACAGATTAAAAGGCTACAAAAGTACTAAACATTCGGGGAAAAGCAGTCACTTTCATCAGTTCAAATTGGTACTTTTGCTTACTAAATACAAAAACATGAACCAGCCTTTGCTTTCCGGATTTAATCTTCTTACTAAGCCTGGAGGAGCAGTTTGCAACCTCAATTGCTCATATTGCTATTATCTGGAGAAAGAAAAACTATACGGCGATACTCAAAATTTCCAAATGAGTGACGAAACACTCGAAGTATTCACCCGCAAGTATATTCATGAACAACCAGGGCATGAAGTTACTTTTGTATGGCAGGGAGGAGAACCGACACTTGCCGGTATTGGTTTTTTCAGAAAGGCCTTATCTCTGCAAAAGAAATATGGCAGCGGAAAAGTAATTCATAACTCGTTCCAAACGAACGGGGTGCTGTTGACCGATGAATGGTGCAGCTTCTTCAAAGACAATAACTTCCTTATCGGCATTTCCATCGACGGACCTGAGGAAATCCACGATGCATACAGGATCAATAAGGGAGGAACAGGAACCTTTGCAAAAGTTTTACGGGCAATAGCCCTGCTGCAAAAACACAGCGTCGAATTCAACACTCTGACAGTCGTCAATAATCTTAATGCAAAAAGACCGCTCGAAGTTTATAATTTCCTGAAACAGATTGGCAGCCGGTATATACAATTTATTCCCGTTGTAGAACGGATATCTGTAAACTGCTCATCAACTGATCTTGCGCTGGTATTGCCCGAAACAAAGCAGGAAGCAGTCCTTACGCCATGGTCGGTACCCGCATTTGAGTTTGGAAAATTCATGATCGCTGTTTTCAATGAATGGGTCAGAAATGACGTTGGCAAATATTTCATACAAACCTTTGATGCTGCCCTGGCCAACGAAGCGGGAATTCCGGCCGGTGTTTGTGTCTTTAATGAGCGTTGCGGAAATGCACTCGCTATTGAGCATAACGGCGACATCTATTCCTGCGACCATTTTGTGTACCCGGAATATAAAATAGGAAGTATTCACTCCGGCAGCCTGAAAAAGACCATCCTTCAGCCGCAACAGCAGAAATTTGGAAATGATAAGTTTGACCGGCTACCCGGAACCTGCAGAAGATGCGACGTCTATCGTTACTGCCGCGGAGAATGTCCGAAGAACCGCTTCATGCGGACCTCCACAGGTGAAGATGGGTTAAACTATCTTTGTGAGAGCTACAAGATGTTCTTCAGGCATG
>JBQGEO010000674.1:0-2077 GCA_052039655.1 Pararcticibacter sp. | reverse complement strand
ATAGAGAATGTTGTACCGGAAACGCTATTGCGTTATTTCAAATACCAATTATTTATACCATCATGACTTTTAAGCGTTTAGTGTGTTTTTTGTTCCTGGCCTTATTGTTTTCAGATTGCAGGAAAGAAGCGTTTGACGATTTTTACGGCAGGCCGGACTGGTTAGCGGATCCGATTTATCAGCAACTTAAGGCCAGGAAGAACTTCGACAGCTTCTTAACCTGTATTGATAAGGCGGGCTATAACTATATCCTCAGTTCTGCCGGTTACTGGACCATTTTTGCGCCAAATGATGATGCGTTTCAGAAATATTTAGAGCAGAAAGGAATTAGTAAAGCGAGTGATATACCGGAAGATGCGGCATCTGCGATTGTCAGATATTCCCTTGTCTACAACGCTTTTAAAACGGATCATCTTGCAGATGTGCAGGGCCTTTCGGGCTGGGATCCCGGTATGGCTTTTAAGAGGAGAACGACATTTTACCGCGGAGCACTTGAAGCGCAGATAAACAATCAGAGCCAGCTGGTCGTATCTTCAAACAGGAATAACAGATCTTCAGGAGGTTATTATGTAAAAGAAGATAATAACAATAAGTATATTCCTTATTTCCTCAGCAATTATTTCACAGTGAAGGGACTCTCCGAAAGCGATTACAAGTATTTCTATCCTTCATCTGATTTTACCGGGTTTAACGTAGCGCAGGCAGCGGTTGTTAATAAAGACATCATAGCCGAGAACGGAGTGATCCATGAGATCAATTCGGTTATTGAGCCCCTTCCTAATATCGATGAATATCTTGAACAGAAACCGGAGTATTCCGGATTTAAGGCAATCTTCGATAAGTTCATGGTTTCTTATCTGTCTAATGCGGATGCAACAGCAAAATACCAGCAGATCAGCGGGACGAATAAAAGTGTTCTGGTTAAAGTTTTTAATTCGGGACTCTCTTATTCTCCTAATAATGAGAACTTCCTGAAGTTTTTTGATAATGATGGCCAGGGAGATGGGTTTTCGATGTTTGCACCTTCAAATGAGGCATTGAATAAATACCTGAATGAAGTGCTGTTAGAGCATTACCAATCTCTCGACAACCTGCCGCTGGAGGTGCTTTTTGACTTTCTGAACGCTCATATGTGGGCGACTACAGTTTGGCCCAGTAAGTTTTCTTCCACGTTGAACGGTCAGGGGCAGGGTGCCTTGTTTAATCCCCAGACAGATGTAACAGACCGGAAGGTTCTGAGCAACGGTGTGTTTTACGGAACAAGTAAAGTTCAGGAAGCTAATGTGTTTAGTTCTGTTTTCGGCAAAGCGTACCTCGATCCGCGGTACTCGCTTATGACACGGGCCCTCAGCGTTTCGCTGAAACCCTCTGTTATTAATACGAATCTGCCATACACCCTTTTTCTTGTTTCTGACGACGCGTTGAAATCTGCCGGGTTTATCTATAACCTGGATGCCAACCGGTGGGAATATAAAGCTCCGGGAGGAGGAACCACCATTACCGGAACAGGAGCCTGGACAAAGCTTAGCCGGATCCTTAATCTTCATTTGATCAATGAAGATGTAACCTCTCTTGGCGGAAGCTGGATCGCAGAGACTTATGGGGGGGAATATATCAGGTATTCAGGCAACAGGATATTTGCGAAAGGGAACCAGGAAAAAGGAGAACAGGCAATCGTAAATACGGAAAAGACGGCATCCAATGGGACGGTGTATTACATTGACAGGCTGCTCCTGGACCCCGAAAAACTAATAGGAACAGATCTAAAGGATCTCGGGACTGCAAGCGGCTCCCCGTTTTCCAAATTCTTTAATTACCTGAATAACTCGCAGCTCTACAATAAGACATCAGGCGAAATCTTAGGAGTAACGCCGGGGAGCCAGTATACCATTCTTGTGCCCTCGAATACAGCGATTGCTCAGGCAGTAGCAGCAGGATACCTGCCATCAGCAGAGAACCCCTCTGCCCAGGCAGATAAGGATAAGGTAAATGCCTTTATCCGGTATCATATTATTCAAAAAGCTACAGTAGTTCCTGATGGTAAAAAGGAGGGCGGGTTTACCACATTGCTTCAAAA
>JBQGEO010000673.1:0-1755 GCA_052039655.1 Pararcticibacter sp. | reverse complement strand
TACAGCAGATATCATTTAAAGAAATTGAAAAAAAGTTTAAAACGCAACGGATTGCTGGCTGGTTAGATAAACTAAAATGTCAGAAACAGCGTTATCTCTGCATAGCATTATTTTAATGCTGTTGTTAAATAAAGTTTGATTTGGTGGGGAGCTACGGCGTAGTTCCCCCCTTTTTCATTTATACGGCATGAAGGAGCCCTTTTGTTATTAGGGGCCCTCTTTATATTCTATTTTAGATTTCTTTATCTTTGATATTTCATGGATTTCAAATTAATATCTGACTACCAGCCCGCCGGCGATCAGCCTGAAGCAATCAGGCAACTCGTTGAGGGAGTCCGGAATGAGGAAAATTACCAAACCCTCCTCGGGGTTACAGGATCGGGAAAAACCTTTACTGTGGCAAATATCATCCAGCAAACGCAGAAGCCTACGCTGATCTTAAGTCACAATAAAACACTGGCGGCACAGCTCTACGGTGAGTTCAAACAATTTTTCCCGGAAAACTCGGTTAACTACTTCGTTTCGTATTACGATTATTATCAGCCTGAGGCCTATATAGCTACCACTAATACTTATATTGAAAAAGATCTTCAGATCAATGACGAAATAGAAAAGCTACGATTACGGACCACGTCATCCCTTATGTCAGGAAGAAGGGACATCATAGTAGTTTCATCTATCTCCTGCATATACGGTATGGGGAATCCTGAGGACTTCTATAACTCTGTATTCCGCTTCGCAGTCGGAACCAGGGTCAGCCGTAACGCATTTCTTCACCGTCTTGTCGAAATACTCTATTCAAGAACTACAGCAGATTTCAAACGCGGAACGTTCAGGGTAAAGGGGGATACAGTTGATATCTATCCGGCTTATCTTGATTATGCTTACAGAGTGTCTTTTTTTGGGGATGATATTGAAGAATTAAGTGTGATTGACCCCGGAACAGGAAAAACACTGGAAAAGATGACCGAGATGGTAGTCTATCCGGCTAACCTGTTTGTCACCCCAAAAGACCGTTTTAACAAGTCAGTATGGGCAATTCAGCAGGAGCTCGAAACACGTAAACAGCAACTGATTTCGGATCAGCGGTTCCTGGAAGCTAAACGGCTTGAAGAGAGGGTAAATTACGACCTGGAAATGATGCGGGAACTGGGATACTGCAGTGGTATAGAAAACTATTCACGCTTCTTTGATGGACGTAGTCCGGGGATGAGACCATTCTGCCTGCTCGACTATTTTCCTGAAGATTATTTGATGGTTATTGATGAAAGCCACGTAACGGTTCCTCAGGTTAGGGCAATGTACGGCGGAGACCGTTCGAGAAAAATGTCGCTCGTTGAATATGGATTCCGTCTTCCTGCGGCGCTCGACAACCGGCCATTGAACTTTGAGGAATTTGAACGCCTGGCACCTCAGACGATTTATGTGAGTGCTACCCCCGGCGACTTTGAACTTGAGAAATCCGGAGGTGTAGTGGTCGAACAGGTGATCAGGCCAACCGGGCTGCTTGACCCAACGATAGAGATCAGGCCGATCATTAACCAGGTGGATGATCTCCTTGACGAAGTAGACCGCACCGTAAAACAGGGAGACCGTGTATTGGTGACAACACTCACCAAAAGAATGGCGGAAGAGCTTACAAAATACATGGACAGGCTGGGTGTAAAAGTGAGATATATACATTCAGAGGTAAAGACCCTGGAAAGGGTGGAGATCCTGAGAGGCCTCCGGCTCGGTGAATTTGATGTACTGGTC
>JBQGEO010000672.1:0-2686 GCA_052039655.1 Pararcticibacter sp. | reverse complement strand
AACGACTGGAACGGAAAGTGTACCGAGGGCATACATTACGGGGAAGATGTGCCGGTTGGTACTTACTATTTCGTGATTTCAATTCAGAATGAAGAGAAAAGAGTTGGATACGTTACAATAAACAGGTAAGATGAAAAGAGTGAAGATATTTTTACTACTGGCAGGTACGTTGATCCTCTCTGCTGATGCACTGGCTCAGCAGGATGCGATGTACTCCCAGTATATGTTCAATACACTGGCTATTAACCCGGCTTATGCCGGAAGCCGCAATGTGCTATCTGCTACTGCTTTGCACCGGGCGCAGTGGTCTGGTATTGCTGGTGCCCCTAAGACCACTACATTGACTATCGATGCGGCTGTGAACAGCAAGAAAATCGGACTGGGGTTTCAGATATTTAATGATGAGGTCGGCATTACAAAAACAACAGGAGGAGCCGCCAGTTATGCGTACAGAATCAGGATGGACGAGGGATCACTGGCCTTCGGGCTTCAGGGAAGCCTTTATCAGTATTCGGCTGATTTTACAAGTGTACCATTAAGCAGTTCTGGAGGCTACGACCCGGCTTTTGCGAATAATGTGAACAAACTAATGTTTAACTTCGGTACAGGCGTGTACTATAACTCTGACAGGTATTATGTGGGGCTTTCCGCACAGGGCCTTCTCAATAATCGCCTGAATGAGAATAATGCCGCTACTGACAGCACACAGGGGAACCGGAAATCACTCCATTTATTCCTGGCTTCGGGATATGTATTTCCGCTGGCCGAGGACTTTAAGCTGAAGCCATCTTTCCTGATAAAGGCAGTTGGCGGCGCTCCTGTAGAAGCGGATCTCAATGCTACACTCTGGATTAAAGATGTGATAGCTTTCGGCGCACAGTACCGTACCAGCGCTGATGTAGCTGCACTGGTGGAGTTGCAGGCCACTCCTCAAATAAGGATTGGATATAGTTATGACCGCAGTACTACAGGCCTTAAGAACTTCAATTCCGGAAGTCATGAGATCATGATCAGGTTTGAGTTTGGTTCAAACCGTGGCAAAATTTTATCACCGAGATATTTCTGATTCCAATAACTTATGAAGATTAGATCTATAATATCATCCATCATATTCCTGGTTATCCTGACTGCCGGAACGGCCTTTGCCCAGACACCAGGCGGTCTCACCAAAGAAATGAGAAAGGCTGTTGCCGAATATAATTCCCTCAGGTATTTATCGGCGATACAACATTTAAATGCTGTTTTAGCTAAAGATTCGGCCAATGTAAAAGCGCAGGAAATGCTGGCTTTCAGCTATAAACAGGTTAAGAATTATGATGAGGCTTTATTCTGGTATGAAAAGCTTTCTCATCAGAAAGAACTTAAATCAGAGTGGGCTCTTTATTATGCTGAAGCGCTAGCTAATAAGCAGCGTTATGAGCGGTCAGAGCAGTGGTACAGGAGATACCTGAGCCTGATGCCTGCTGACAAACGGGCTTCTGCATTTGCCAGGGCTAACGTGAAAGATTTTACCAGGAATAATGGACTGTGGAAGATTGCGTATGCAAACATTAATTCGGCAGCGTCCGAATATGCACCCTTGTATTTCCGGGGAGGATTATTGTTTGCCAGTAACCGGCTTAAGGGCGGGGTGAACAGTATGGTATTTCCCTGGGACAATACCCCATACACTAATTTATATTGGGTGGAGAGATTACAGGATGTGAAAGATGTGAATATTGATAGTGCGCTGGCAATTGCTGCGAAGGGAGGCAAAGGAAACTATAAGTTTAATCACGACGATACGGCGCCTACCAGTAATGACAGTAAGACACTTGGCGAATACAATCCATCTATATTTTTTGATACGCTGGGTCTGGTACTTAATTCGGGAAAGATTGGAAAACCTCTTAAAGGAAGGGTGAATTCCCGTTATCATGAAGGGCCGTCGGCGGCATTTCCGGATGGTTCGCTAATGTTCACAAGGAATAACTTCTACAGAGGAAGGTCGGGAAAAAGCAAGGATGGGGTCAATAAGCTAAAGCTTTTTACAGCAAGCGGTGCCCACTTGAAAAGGATCACACCATTTCCCTATAATAGTGATGAGTACTCTGTTGGTCATCCGGCATTAAGCAAGGAGGGTAATATCCTGATCTTTGCGTCTGACATGCCCGGTGGATTTGGAGGTACCGACCTGTACTATTGTGTACGCTCAGGCGGAACAAGCTGGACCCGCCCCGTGAATTTGGGTAAACAGATCAATACAGAGGGCAATGAACAATTTCCGTTCCTGACAAAGGATGGTACTTTGTATTTTGCTTCAACCGGGCATGCCGGACTTGGGGGCCTGGATATATTTGAAGTCGCATTAAAGGAAATGAAACCTTTGTTTGCTCCAAGGAATGTAGGCGTGCCCGTCAATTCCTCATCGGATGATTTCGGACTGGTGATGAATGATGACGGTAAAAATGGCTTTTTCTCATCAAACAGAAGGGGAGGAGATGATATTTACCACATAAGCCAGGCCATGAATCGTGTCATACTGGAAGGAACTATCAGGGACGCGCGGACAAAGCTTCCCCTTCCGGGCAGTCGTTTGCTGCTTCGCCACCTGGATGGAACGGATACGCTTCGCGTAAATTCAAAAGGTGAGTTCAGAAGAGATCTTGCCAGGGAGACGGACTACGAAAGTACAGGTCAGAAGCTC
>JBQGEO010000671.1:0-2837 GCA_052039655.1 Pararcticibacter sp. | reverse complement strand
TTGAATGTACAGACCACAACAAGAAGAGACTCGGCTTATGCGGAACTGAATAACACCTACGGCTCTTACGACACCTGGAAGAACACTGTCAGTGTAGGAACCGGGCTGATCAACAACAAGTTTACGTTTGATGCGAGGCTGTCAAGGATCAAATCAGACGGATACATAGACAGGGCTTCCTCTGATCTTAAATCGTTCTTTGTAACCGGCGCCTTCTATGGAAAAAAGGACCTGGTGAGGGTAAATGTGTTCTCGGGTAAAGAAAAGACCTATCAGTCATGGTACGGTATCCCGGAAAGTATCCTGGATACGAACCGCACCTACAACCACTACACATATGAAGACCAGACGGATAACTACCAGCAGGATCACTATCAGCTTCATTACACCCATACTTTCAGCGATAAGCTATCTGTTAATACCGCTTTCCATTACACCTACGGACGCGGTTATTATGAAGAATTCAATAAAGCCGACTCACTGAAAAACTACAGCATTACGCAGCCGGTGCTCAACGGATCAGCTATCGAAACGGCGGACATCATCCGGAGAAGGTGGCTTGATAATGATTTCTACGGCCTCACCTACTCATTAAACTACAAGCCTGAAAACTCACTCGACTTCACTCTCGGTGGCGCGTATAATGAATATCGCGGAGATCACTTCGGAGAAGTGGTATGGGCAGACGTTCCATATACCGATATCGTCTCAAACCAGGGAAGCATCCGGAAGAAGTACTATGAGGATAATGCCGTTAAGACAGATTTCAACACGTATGCACGGGCAACTTACCAGGTGGGAAAGGTGAATGTCTTTGCCGATATGCAATACCGCAGAATAGGATACTCATTCCTGGGATATGACCGCAACCTGCGCAATGTACAGCAAAAAGATAATCTCAATTTCTTTAATCCTAAGTTTGGGTTCACCTGGCTGATCAATAATACCAGCAATTTCTACGCGTCCTTTGCGATGGCACACAAGGAGCCTAACCGCGACGACTATACAGAGTCAACTCCCGGAAGCAGGCCAAAGGCAGAGAAGCTGAATGATATAGAAACAGGGTACAGGTTGAGAGGAGCTAACTACCAGGCAGGCGTCAATGCCTTTGGCATGTTCTACAAAGACCAGCTTATCCTGACCGGTAAGATCAACGACGTAGGTGCTTTTACCCGTCAAAACGTTCCGGACAGTTACCGTATCGGCCTGGAGCTCGACGGAAGCTGGCAGATCCTGCCATCCCTGAGCTGGTCTGCCACTGCAAGTTTAAGCCGCAACAAGATCAGGCGTTTTGTCGAATATGTGGCGGTTGTGGATGATAACGGGAATACTGTAGGGGAAGAAAGTTTTGAATACAAAAACAGTAACATTGCTTTTTCCCCATCTTTTATAGGATCAAGCGAAATAAGTTTCAAGCCTCTTCAGGCCATTGAACTGGCCCTGCTGAGCAAATATGTCGGCAGACAGAACCTGGATAATACGTCTAACAGAAGTACGGGGATCGATGCGCCCTCCAACCGCGACAGGGTTCTGGATGCATTCTTTGTAAATGATCTCCGCCTCCGGTATAACACCAGGGCCGGAAAAATAAAGAACGTTGGCATCACCCTGCAGGTGAACAATCTATTCGGCGAGCTTTACGAAAACAATGGATTCACCTACAGATCCATTGCGCAGGGGGGACCTCTTTATACTGAGAACTCCTATTTTCCCCAGGCAACCAGGAACTTCCTGCTGTCCCTGAATGTAAAATTTTAGAAACATTAATAGTATCAGGAAGACATTCCCCTATCCTGACCATCTTCCTGATACTATTAATGTTATTTTTATATATAGTCCTTATCTTTATCCAGTCATGAAGATAAAACACACATTTTTTGTTACAATCGCATTCGCAGCACTGAATAGTGTTTCAGTAGCTCAGCCGAAAAAGCCGGCAGTATCCACCCCGGTTCCGCGGCCTAAACTGGTAGTGGGTATCGTAGTTGACCAAATGAGGTGGGACTACCTGTACCGCTATTACGACCGCTATTCAGAAGGCGGGTTTAAACGGCTTTTAAGCCAGGGTTTCACCTGTGAAAATACCAATATTGACTATATCCCAACCGTGACGGCCATCGGGCATTCTTCAGTTTATACGGGCTCTGTTCCAGCCATCCACGGCATTGCCGGAAACGACTTTATTGACCAGAAAACCGGAAGATCGATCTACTGTACGGAAGACTCTACGGTTCAGACATTGGGAAGTACGTCTGACGCGGGAAAGATGTCTCCCAGAAACCTTAAAACAAGTACGGTAACAGACGAGCTCAGACTTGCCACGAACTTCCGGTCGAAGGTTATTGGCATCGCGATCAAAGACAGGGGCGGAATCCTCCCGGCAGGACACGCTGCCAACGCGGCCTACTGGTTTGATGATAAAACAGGCAACTGGATCAGCAGCACCTATTACATGCAGCAATTGCCGGCCTGGCTGGATAAGCTCAATGCTCAAAGGCTGCCTGAAAAATACCTGAAACAGAATTGGAATACATTATATCCCATCTCCACGTATGTACAAAGTACCGGCGATAATATGCGCTATGAAGGAAAGTTCAGCGGAACAGACGCACCTGTATTTCCTGTGCTCACTTCCACCATGGCCACTCAGGACTTTGGCATAATCAGAACTACCCCTTATGGGAATACCCTTACATTTGATGTAGCAAAGGCGGCAGTAGAAAACGAAAAAATGGGGCAGGGGGAAGTAACTGATTTCCTTGCCGTCAGTTTTTCATCTACTGACTATATGGGACATCGTTTCGGGCCGAACGCCATAGAGGTAGAAGACACATACT
>JBQGEO010000670.1:0-6552 GCA_052039655.1 Pararcticibacter sp. | reverse complement strand
GATTTTCAAATATTTCAATTGAATAAGAACGAGCATTTTTTACTTCTTCCCAGGTAAGTAAAACTCCTGTCTTATCAACTACTTTAGCTTCAAGACCGGTAGGAGAAAAGAACCTTCCAAAGTCAAGTGAGGTAATTTCATCCATTCTATCATCAGAACAGCCGGACGAACCAATAGCACTGATGAAAATTAGAATAACCAGTAATATCTTATTTATATTCATAATAGTATGAATTTCTATTTTTACTTCAAATGATCATTATTTAATTGTCCGTTCGTACTGTCCAGAAAATATTGCCAGATTGGCCATACCTGGTGTTTATCTGGATCTTTCAGGAACAGAGCATCCCAATAAGTGGTCTGATCCCCGCTTGAAGACAGGCTCCAGCTCTTATTAGAAGTATAATTTAAAGCTAATCCCTGATCGTCTGTATCGCCAGGATTAAGCCCATAGATTTGAACCGTCTCACCGTCTGCCGCTGTCCTATAATAGATCTTGAACGGCAAATTTGCATATTTACCTTCCCTCCTTTCAAGCTGAACAAGTTTCGCCTTAGCTTCATTCAGTTTCACACTTAAAAGATTCCAGCGTATCAGATCAGCCTTTCTGAGCATTTCGCCAGTAAATTCTAAAGCCCGCTCATTTACAATCGCATTAAAAAATGTTTCTTTCGAAACCATCACAGATGCCATGAACTCATTAACCTTCGCCGCATTACCAGGAAAAGCTCTGTCTCTAATCATTTTAAGATAAGGTGCTGCAGCACTAGGGCCGTCAATCTCATTAATGGCTTCAGCAGCCATGAGAAGGACATCAGCATAGCGCATATACATCCAGTTCAAACCGTCATCATTGGTTGAAGTCACTTTGCGCTTCATCCATTCGTAGCGATATTTGCCAAAGTATAGTTTATTCAAATTAGTAGGAACCTGCACTCCATTAGTCCATTCGTATGGTACAACCGTTACATCCCTGCGGACATCTCCCGGCTCGTACTCATACAGCATTAATGCATTTGGGCCATTAGTTCCGCCCTTATTCTGTGCTGTATATTTATCTGTTGTTGTATGCTTTACTCCAAGATCAAAAATCACTCTGCCTCTTCCTTCACTGAACGGAATTTCCCACATTGATTCTAATCCAGCCTGGCCGGTCTCTTCATTCAGTGTCCTGAATACTTCTTCGAATCCCTGCAGCCTCAGTGTCCCGCTGTTAATAATGTCAAGACACTCTTTCTTAGCAACTGCATACATTTTATCCTTTGACAATTCGGGATCCGTACTTAAACGCACAGTACCGTCAAGGCGTAGAGCATAGCCGCCTGCAGCTAAGGCCAAACGCGCACGAAGCCCTTTAGCGAAGGCCTTATTTACACGTTCTACGGATTTGGTGGCTGTAGTTGCCTGTGGCCAGGGAAGCAAACCGGCCGCCTCTTCCAGGTCAGAAAGCAGTTGTTTATAAATAACATCCCTATCACTTCTTGGTAAATAAAGAGTTTCCGAACTGATCGGCTCAAAGCGGGCAGGCACGTCTCCCCAGCCTTTTATCAGATCGTTATAAATTACAGCTCTGAGTGTAAGTATTTCTCCCAGAATTTGAGCCAGCTCGGGATTTTGCTGAACATTTCCATACTTCCTCAGCCCTCTGATAGCCAAATTTGCTCTTTCAATTCCTTCATAGAATTTCGCCCAGGCATTATTGTCTGTATTCATCTGGCTATTATCAACATTGACATTATAATTAGAGAGCCTGGCTTTATCGTCAGCTGTCGTTTTAAGAGTATTAAAGATCTCAGTATCCGTATTAACTCCGTAAAAGACCAAATATCTTCCGCGATAAGAATTGGTTTCACCAAACGACTGAATAATCCCGGCAATTGCTCCCTGAGCTAAACTTGGGGTTGAAAAAATAACGGCTTCATCAAGCGAGGATTGGGCCGGAGCATCAAGCATATCTTTACAGCTGCTTGTCAAAACTGCAACTGCAATCATTATTATATTAATAATCTTTTTCATCGTAAAAATTCAAAAACGTTAGAAATTAACATTTAACCCGAATACAAAGGATTTGCTCTTAGGATAAGCTGAATAATCTACACCTGGCGTTAGATTCGTTTTCCTCCTGGTAGAAACTTCGGGATCAAACCCGGAATAATCCGTCCAGAGCCATAAATTATATCCTGAAGCATAAACTCTCACAGTTTTCAATTTTACTTTTGAAGAAATGCTGGCAGGAAGCGTATAGCCTAAAGTTAATGTAGACAACCTTAAAAAAGAACCATCTTCAACAGCCCAGTCGCTCAGAATATAATTCTTCATGAAAGGAGACCACAATGTAGTATTTGTGTTCATTGCTTCAAGTTCAGCGGGATCATTGCTGATTGTTCCGTCGGCGCGAAGATTCGTCCATCTTTTTCCGCTTTCCATGATCGAAATCATGTTTCTTGAATGATATTTACTTGTTGAAGTATACTCAATTTTGTTCGCATTGTATATATCATTCCCATAGCTCCAGTTGAAGTAGGCACCAATATCGAAGTTAAAAATCCTTGAGTTTACAGAAAAACCTCCTGTATTAAGAGGATTGGCATTGCCGATTATCGTCCTGTCTGATATATCAACTTTTCCCTCACCAGTTAAATCTTTCAGCTTCATTGATCCTGGCCGGATCGTTCCGATTAAAGCACTTGCATCCGGCACACCGGACTTAAGTTTCCAATTGCCGGAAGCTGCGTCATACCCTTCGAAATCAGAAACTAAATACCTGCCGTCTGATTGATAGCCATAAATGCGACCGATAGAAGCTCCTTCCTGTACAAGATAGTCTATTCCTATTTCCGAAGAAGCCCAGCCGGATGTTCCGGTCACACCAGCATTCTCTCCCAAAGAAATGACTCTGTTCCTGTTGAAGGCGATATTCGCATTAACTGTAAGGTCGAAATTCTTCTTTCTTAAAGCATTCCAGTTTAGAGAGAACTCTATTCCCTTATTCTGAGTCTTCCCTATATTCCGATACTGATAATCATATCCCGTCCCTCCCTGGTAAGCTTGTAGAAGCAAATCTTTTGTTCGGTTTAAATACAGGTCAATAGTACCGTTAATTTTAGAATTAAGGATCGAAAAGTCAATACCAACATTCCCGGTGACCGTAGTCTCCCATTTCAGATCTGGATTGGCCATCGTTTTAGATGGAGCCCAGTAGCTTGAATATCCGTTCACCCAGGTTGTAGGTGTGTTTGTATAAGATTGAGCCATCTGACCTGGAGGAATCCCGTCATTTCCCGCTTCTCCATAACTTGTCCGGACTTTTAGGTCAGTTAACCAACCTTTTGAACCTTCCATAAAATCTTCCTGAGAAACTCTCCATGCCGCAGACACGGATGGAAAATATCCCCAGTGGTTTTCCTTTGAAAACTTAGAAGAACCATCAGCCCTGAAAGTAGCGCTTAGCAAGTACTTTCCCTGATAGTCATAATTTGCCCTTCCAAACAAGGAAAACAGCTTATAGTCTGGCTGATAAAAATTATCTACGGAATTTGCCTGCCCCTGAGACGATAACTTCCTTGCATTGTCGAAGTTAAATGACTTTGGAAACCCATGTATAGTGTTTGTTAAAAGGATCTCCTTTGTTTTAAGAAACTCTTGTCCCACCATTAAGCTGAGACTATGATCTTTATTTAAGATTCCCCTAAAATTATAATTCAATAAGTTGGTGTTTCTGAAGCCATTGCGATTGGTATTCGTAAAAATGATAGCTGGTAGCCCTTGATTTGCAGCTGCAGGAGCATTCTTCACATAATAAGTTGTGGAACCATAAAAACGGTCCTGATCATTCCTATACCCATCATATCCAACTTCAGACCTAATATTCAGATTCTTCAGAATATCATAGCTAAGAGCTCCATTCAAATTGAAGGTCTTTCGACTTACATATTGATCATTGTCTGCTATAAATACCAGAGGATTGTATAAATTGAACTCATCATCTGTTTCAGTACTGTTTGTTAAACCATCTACAGGAATAGACGGATAAATCATTACATTCTTTAAACGGGAATCAGCAGACGATTTTTCATTTTGTTCATTAGCTCCGCCGCCTTCAATTTTAGTATCACCATACCTTACTCCAAGATCAAGAGTTAGTTTGTCGTACAATTTATGATTCAGCTTGAAGTTAAGATTGTGCCTTTGAAAGCCAGAGAGCTCCATAATGGCCTTGTCCTTAACATAATTATGACTGACGCTAAACTTCGTTCTTTCACTTCCGCCACTTATATTTAAGTTCTGATTAAAAGTACTTCCGGTTCTACCGAAAACTAAATCCTGCCAGTCGTTTACAGGAACATTTTGATATAGATCCATATCCTGGTAATTGCCAAAATATTTCGTGTAATCCTCTGGTTTTTTATCCAAAAGAGAGCGTTCGTATTGCCAACTGAGATAATCAATTGGAGAAAGGACATCAAGAGTCTTTGCAATTGTCCTCGGCCCGCTAAATACGTTGTAACTAATAGCGGTCTTTCCCGATTTGCTATTTTTCGTTGTAACCAGTACTACTCCATTTGCTCCTCTGGACCCGTAAATCGCAGCCGAGGATGCGTCCTTTAGTACGTCTATCGTCTCAATATCGCTGGGAGCGATATCGGAAATCGAGTTTACCGGAAAGCCATCAACTATATATAAAGGAGCATTATTGCCTGTAATTGAACCTCCCCCTCTCACTCTTACCACCATTTCAGCATCCGGAGATCCTTCGGTTGTTGTGATTTGAACTCCCGGAAGCCTTCCCGATACTGCCTCTAAAGCAGATGATACCGGCGCAGCGGCTATAACATTCGCACTTACAGAAGATACTGGCCCCGTTAAATCCTTCTTCTTAACAGTACCATACCCAATAACTACCACCTCATCTAACTGACTGTTTGAACCTTTCAGTACCACTCTCAGGGTCTTTCTTCCCTGCAAAGGCACTTCTGTGGTCTGATAGCCTACATAAGTGAAAATCAGAGTAGCATTTTCCGGGGCGGTTAGCTTAAAGCTCCCGGTTACATCAGTGGATGCTCCCCGGGTTGTGCCTTTGACTTTAACGGATACACCGATAAGCTCTTCGCCTTTTTCGTCAACAACTTTTCCTGTAACCGAAATATCGGCTAAGGATTCAGCCTTACTCCTGATAACAATGAGGTTATTCTCAAGAATTTGATAAGTCAGATCGGTTCCTTTTAACAATTCTCCCATTGCAGCATCAATAGTAGCACCGGAAAGAGTTACGGAAACTTTATTTCTTATTGTCTCCAGGTTTTCGTTATATAGAAACCTGAAAGATGTCTGGCTTTCAATCTGGCTGATTATGCTCGCTATCGCCGACTTCTTTACCTCCAGGTTTATCTTATTCTGAGAAAAACCTGCCGCTGATACAGAGACCGTAAAAATGAAGATCAGCAAGATGGTTAGTTTCATGGATAGGACAAGTTTTTGTAATAACGATTTTTCTGAAATCGTAAAAAAACATTTCATACTTTTACATTAGGTTAAATTAAACATACCCAGCCCGTCACAGTTGGGGTTCCACTTCAAAAATTTAATCTTTATTGAACGGAGGATGCGTCACCATTCTCCGTTTTTTTCCCTTAACCGGGAGTCAGATTATTCAGATGATTTAATAAATATTTCGCGCCCATATATTTTAAATTTAAACGAGGCAACTTTCTGCATTGCAAGAAAAGCCTCCTCGATCGTCTCCTTTTCGAACGATCCGTTGAGTTTGATCTGCTTCACTCCGGCGTCTTCAAATACTATCTTAATATCATACCACCGTTCAAGTTTCCTGGCTAGTTCTTCAAAAGTCTCACCTCTGAATTCTACGCGGTTATATACCCAGGAAGTCTCTATATGCTCATCTTCTTTCAGTTTACCATCCAGATTTAAAACCTTAAAGTCTTTCTTTTCGGGCAACAGCGAAAGGTCTTCCTGCGCAGGTACAATCAGTTTCTGATTAGGCTTCAGTAATATCCTGGATGCTGAACTGGCTTTTTCTCCGTTCTTGGAAACTTCAACACTTCCTCTCAGAAGCGTCGTCTCGATGTTCTTGTCGTCCTTATAGCACTTTACATTAAATGCCGTACCCAGAACCCTTATCCGAATATCGCCCGCCTCAACAATAAATGGCTGATTAACTTTCTTGGCGACATCAAAAAAGGCCTCTCCTTCAAGCTTTACCCTCCTAACCTTTCCGTTAAAGGTGGAGTCATAAAACAGTTTAGAATCGCCATTTAACCAAACGCTCGTCCCGTCAGGAAGGAGTATTTTAGTTCTGGAGCCATTTTTAACGGTTACCACTTCCTCTCTCTTTTCTGCAGGAGAAGCGATTGGTTTATGATAAAAAAACAATATGGCAGCAACTGCGATAGAGGCGGCATACAGGAGTTGCATAGATTTGCCGGTAAAAAACCGCCAGATAGTCTTTGGAGTTTCATCGGTCTCATCCTCTTCCACTCTCTCTTCTTCCGCTCGCTTCAAGATATTCCTGACATGTATTTTTTCGTTGCCTGT
>JBQGEO010000669.1:0-2753 GCA_052039655.1 Pararcticibacter sp. | reverse complement strand
CTGGCTTCGCCTTCAATTTCAAATCCATACAGAATGTTTTCAGATGTATTATTGGAAACTTTAAAAAGCTGTATTGTATGCTTCCCCTGCGGCAGGTCTTTGGCCAGCGTAAAGTCTTGCCTGGAACTGTTCGACCCGAATTTAAATGCGTTGGAAGCATCTCCGTCGATGATGGCATAGAAAAAGCCCTCTTCTCCGAGTGATTTCATGTCTGCTTTAATGCCGGTACCTGTAAAGTTCAGCGTAGCGGAAGAGCCCGGCCAGTAAAATGATACGGAATCTTCGTTTACTTTTATTCTCCCCATATAAGAGATATTCTTATTACCGGGTTTTACCGATAGCTGGGCAAAGCAGGTGAGGGAAAGGGCGGCTAAAAGAAAAGATGTCAGGCCGTGCTTTAAAAGCGTATTCATGTTTGTGATATTTCAGGTTAGCAATATAGTAAGTGTAATGCGATTTTTTTGGATAAATCTGAGATTATGGAGGTTCGGATATCCTGAAAGAATACAGGATGGAATATCACGGCTTGGAAATGGAGAAATAGTATTTGTTAATGATCATTTTCAAATAAAATCATAAAATCTGATAGTGTTACTATTCTGGTTCGACCAAATTTTCCAATCTCTAATAAATCTTTATCTCCTGTCAATAGGTAATCAGCCTTTCCATCTTTAGCTAACTCTAAAAGGAAATTGTCTTTAGGATCTCTGCAAATGGAGACAGTATTTTTTACGACGATAAACTCAACGAACGTATCGAATGCTTCCAGCATATCGGCTAACGCATGTTCATGAAAATACTTACGCAACTTTGGCTTTTTTATGGTAATTTCAAGTTCCTCGATGAGCGCTGAGCTAAATAAAATGCGTATCTTATTAGTGTAGAATAGATCGTCCAGAAAGTCGTGTTTTTTTGAAATAATAAAGCTAATCCATAAATTGGTATCAATGATAATGGCAAATTTATTTCTTGCCATATCTTTCAGCTCTCGCTTCTTCTACAATGTGGGTAATTTCATCGATAGCAGGTAAAGAAGCAGTATCTTTTCTCATCTTTTTAAGATAAGTCTTTAGCTTTGATTCCGGCTCTTCTGTAACCTTAATGAGGTTTAAGTCCTGCATACCCTCAATCAGCTTTAATGCGCTGGGATTTAATATTTCTATTCGGATAGTCGACATAACATCAAATTTAAAGAGTTTTCTACACAAAATCAATTTTAAACCCTTTCGATTACGAACGGAGAATCTTTAAGTCCCAAACAAATTAGCGGTCAACTGTTTTTCTATTTGAACAGAAAAACAAATACCATGAAAAGCTGGATAAAGAAGAATTCTTTTGAACTAAATGAAAAACTTGGATTAGGAGGTGTGGCCATAGGGACTGCTTTTGAAAAGTTGTCTGCAGAACAAGCACAGGAGGTATTGCAGAAGGCCTGGGATTCGGGTATTCGTTATTATGACACATCTCCCTGGTATGGCCTGACTAAAAGTGAGCGCACGTTCGGTGCCTTTCTGAAGGATAAGCCACGGGAAGACTTTATTTTCTCTACGAAGGTAGGGAGGCTCTTCCATAAGGTCTCTGAGGGTGAAGTGCCGCCTACTATGTGGCAGGATCCCCTGCCGTATGATTTTGAACATGCTTATACAGCAGACGCTGTGAAAAGGTCGATAGAGGATAGCCTGGAGCGAACAGGGCTGGATCATATTGATATCGTATATGTGCACGACCTGTCGGAAGACCAGGTCGGCGACCGGTATCCCTACTTCCTGCAACAGGCAGTCGAGGGGGCATTCAAAGTATTGAGTGATTACCGGAGCCAGGGCGTCATCAAAGCTTGGGGAATGGGAGTGAATACGATCGAGCCTGTCCTGGACTGCCTGGAAATTGCCGATCCTGATATTTGCTTGTCGGCCACGCAATATTCCATCCTGCAGCATGAAGATGCGGTAGACCGTTTGCTGCCGGCTGTGAAGAAAGCCGGGGTACAGTTGGTTTCGGGTGCCGGTTATAATTCAGGTTTCATTGCAGGACGTGAGCGCTATAACTACAAAGAGTTTATTCCGAAAGGATTCAAAGAAAAGAGGGACAGGATCAGCGAAATAGCACAGAAACATGGGATTGACATCATCACCGCTGCTCTGCATTTTATCCTGGCTGCAGATGAGTTTGTGTCTGTTATCCCCGGTGCCAGCAAACCTGAGCAGGTAGAATCGAATGTAAAAGCGTTAAAAACTGATGTGCCTGCCGAATTCTGGAAGGAATTGAAAACAGAAGGGCTGATTTATGAGAAAGCACAGGTTCCGGGCTGATAGCAAGTCATTCTACTGAGATAATAATATAAATTTTGATTCATGTCGAACGCTTCGACATGAAAAAATGTTCATGTCGAAAAAGATCGCTTTTTTCGACATGAACATTTTCTTAAAGCTTCAAACCCCTAAAGCTTTTACATTTTTTCAGGACGGGTTCTCTGAAAACCGGGCGACCATATCGTCCAGGATTTCCTTGCTGTAACCGATACGATGGGCATAATCCAGGCATAGCGCATATTCTGTATCATGTATTTCGCCGTCCTGCATCATCATCTGTACAAGGGTTTGCAGTTCGAGGGTCTTTTGAAGACCATCTTCGGGAATAATGAAACTGAGTACGCCGAGGTTATCGGCAATCGGCATCACATCGTCCGGGCTTAATCCTAATTTGTCTCCTATAAAAAGCAGGAAATTGCTTTCATTTTCGTCGAGTACCTTATC
>JBQGEO010000668.1:0-3611 GCA_052039655.1 Pararcticibacter sp. | reverse complement strand
GGTCCGGAGACAACGTGAAAATGGAGTTCGAGGCGTATGATAAAGAGGGAAAGGTTATTTTAAAAGCTCTGTATGATAATAAATTGTAGTTCTTTCTAAATTTCTATACCGATAAAGGGGAGAGTATACTCTCCTCTTTTCATGGTTATTTTTCTCCGCGAATTCAGACATGACTTATTATAGCAGGAAAGTTCAATGCTCCAGCCAGTTTTTAAATGGCGTTACTTTTAGCCTGCTTACTATCACCTTTTCAGGTGGTGCTATTTTAAGCTGTACCACTATTTTTCGGTTAAAATAGGGCGCCATATTGATGACCGCATCCTTATTGATAAGCATCTGACGGTTGACGCGAAAGAACTGCCGGGGATCACAAACGGACTCTATATATTCCAGGTTTTTAAAGAGCGGCAATTGCTCGCCGGTGAATGTGAACAGATAGACTGTCTCGAATTCTATGTAGAACATGGCGATGTCTTTTACATGTCTGACAATTGTTTTTTCCCGGAACTGGGCCAGAAAGCTCTGCTGGTAATGCGGTTGGGAGTGATGCTCCAACTGAAGAGGACTCGTGTTTTTAGTTTGCAGAGCTGATGTGAGCTTTTTATATCTGGCTAAAGCTGAATGTATATCTTCTTCCCTGAATGGTTTAAGAATATAGTCTATCCCGTTATTTTTGATTGCTTTTAGGGTATATTCATCATACGCAGTACAGAAGACAACGGGGACGAATACATCGACATGTTTGAAGATTTCGAAACTGTGGCCATCAGCCAGTTGGATGTCGAAGAACAGCAAGTCGAGGTTGCGCTGGTATTTGCTGAGATAGTATACGGCATCGGCTACCGAATCCAGTTTTTCGACTACCATGAAATCTTTGTCCTGCTCAATGATTTCCTGTAAGAGGATTGCAGTATGTGCTTCGTCTTCTACTACCAGAACGTTCATGGATGCATCAGTTTTAATATTACAGTAATATTTTCTTCATCTTTGGTTACAGTAACCCCGTCTTTTATCCCCAGAAGTTCATAACGTTTATTGAGGTTATCGATACCATAACCTGACCTTTCCCTGATTTCGAGCTTGGGGTTCAGATTGTTCTTCACCTCTATGCGGAAATCTTCCGTTGTTCTTATTTCAATCTTCAAAGGGTTCCGGGCGGTCATTGAATTGTGTTTAAAGCAATTCTCCGCGATCAGTTGTAAAGCAAGCATAGGAATGAGATAATACTCCTTGCTGCTGTCTATATGCATGCTCACTGAGACTGCTGCCGGGTTACGGCTCTGCATCAGGAAGAGAAAGGATTGCAGTACTTTGATCTCTTCGCGTAGCGTCAGGGTAATGGCTTCATTGTATTTTAATGTCTGCCTGTAGAAGTCGGAGAGACTGAGAATAAATTGCTCTGACTGGGGATGGCTGTGACGTACCATGGTACGCAGGGTATTCAGCGAATTGAACAGGAAATGCGGGTCGACCTTTGAGCGGAGGGCTTCGAGCTGCACCCTGTAGTTCTCCGTCTGGATCTGCTGCTTTTCGAGTTCAAGTAAAGCTACTTTCCTGCTGGCCCGGAATGCGTACTGAATAATCAGGAAGGGAATGGTAGCAAGGAAATATTTATAAATGAACATCCATTTTAACGTATGTTTCTGAAAGAAAGGGGTAAACGAATAAATGCTGTATACGATGATAAAAAAGACCATGCAGGCAAACAGTACCTTCAGCCATCTGTAGGTCTGTGCTTTCCTGGATACAAAGTCGAGGATATGCCAGAGGATATACAGCATGATAGAGATGCTTAGCCAGCGCCAAAATACACCAATGCCTGAATCTTCAATTTTTTCGATACTCCTCATGGTAATCGCATTTAATACAGGCAGTATTAAGCACAATACAATTGGTAGTATTTTATCTGCACGCCATTTCATTTTCCTTATTCCTGATCAAACTTAGATAAATTCATTTCATATGCAATATAATTGCGGGTGCGTATAAAATGAATTTATCGATCTTTCCTCAGCCATTGACAATATTTTAAAGAGGAGATATATTTATTTTTTACGCGCTTCGGATGACTGTGTTGCCCTAAATTGCCCACGGGCGCCGGTAGTGTCGCGCGGGGGATCGAAAGTGTCTTCTATGTATGAGCAACAACAGTAAGGGCAATGTTGATAATGACAGAAGCCGGCCGGGCAGTAGCGGGGTTCACAGGGATCATAATAGCTGTATGGTGCGAACATACAGCTTAATACCGGCAGCAGTGCGATGGCGCAACGTTGAATGAACGCATGAGTCATATATTTATTCTTCCTTAGTTAGTGATACTATCTTCCTGTTAATCTGAAGCTGTAGCCGACGTTCAGGATGGCTCCCCTTATTTTATCCTCTGCGACCGGCGTACCCGTTTTCTTCATATCGAATGTGAAAATGCTGAGTCCCTGATCTTTTCCGTCATCATACAATCTAATGGTCTGGCGAAGGTTATATCCCAGACCAATGGAGAGGAGATGCTGTTTCCGTAAGATGAACCCAAGGCTGCTGAGGCCGTACCACTGGTTGATGCGGATAAAGCGGCTGTTGTTTTCTGTGGCTGAAAGTCTGTAGCTACTAGCACTGCCGGATATTTCGCCGCTCAGGAATATTTTTTCGCTGAGCATGTAAGTGAGTTTCGGCCGGATCGGGAGAAGTCCAGACAGCCGGAGCTTTGGGTTTATGTCGTATTCTACCGAGAAGAAAGGGCTCAGCTGATGCCCGAAATACTGGCGGCTGTAGGCCACACCCCAGCCGGTTTGCAGTTTATAATTGTGTTGTATAACATATCTGAAGCCCAATGAATACCGGAAGTCTTCAGTACTTAGGTCGTTGAAATCCGAATAGATGCCAAACTGAGTGAAGAGATAGAATTCAGTGTTCTCTTTTATATTCCTTTGCCAGTACGCATTCATGTCGACGGAGTAGAGATGGTGATCAAAATACCGGCCCGTATTACTGATCGTTTTGCTCCTGAACTGAATCCTGCCGCCAATTCTTTGCTTAGCTCCTCCGCTGATCAGGAAATTGAGAAATGCATTTATGTTATCACTGGATCCTTTAATGCTGTCATTTTGCATTTTTTCACGGCTGTATTCCAGGCCGGCTACCTGGGCTGAACGCTCCTGGGCAAAGGAGACCAGGTGGAGGAACGTCAGGAGTAGTGTTATGCGGATTTTCATGAATGTTGTGCTATGATCCAGCCGTCTACCATTTCAATGATCCTGTCGCAGTTTGCCGCAAACTCGTCATCGTGGGTTACTGCGATAATTGTCTGATTCCTTTCGCGGGCAAGCTGACGGAAAATATTGAACACCGTTTTGGTGTTTTTTGAATCGAGGTTGCCGGTAGGTTCATCTCCCATAACAATGGCCGGATCGTTTATAAGCGCGCGCGCGATGGCTACCCTCTGCTGCTGCCCGCCGGAAATCATGGATGCTTTTTTATGTTCGTGCCCCCTGACATCGAGCAGAGAAAGCAGATCAAGGGCTTTTTCGCGTATTTCGTCTTTCGGGCGTTTATTTAATTTGAGTGCAGGCAGCATGACATTGTCAAGGACTGTAAATTCTGGGAGGAGATAATGAAAC
>JBQGEO010000667.1:0-2045 GCA_052039655.1 Pararcticibacter sp. | reverse complement strand
GTACCATCTTTCAGTATCTGGATATCTTCTATGTCCTGGGCATTCAGACCGGCAATCGCCGATCCCAGAACAGATGCCGGGTCTCCGCTGTAAAGCTGATTTACAGCAACGTTAGCAGGAGATGTTATCGGCACGCCATTGATCACATATAAGGGTTCCTGGTTGGCACTGATCGACGAGTTTCCCCGGATCCGGATCTTTGGCGTAGCACCAAATGTACCTGATGTGTTCTGTACGGAGACACCGGCTGCGGCACCCTGCAACATCCTGGAAACGTCCAGTGCTCCCGATCTATCAATGACTTTGGCATCTACCTGGCTTACAGACCCTGTAAATTTGCTCTTATCTATTTTTTGATATCCTGTGACCACCACCATATCAAGATTTTGGTCTTTCGGTTCCAGCCTGACATTAGTAACTGGCGCCTTTGACACAAGCTCCTGTTTCACATAACTTAAATGAGTAAACACAAGCGTGGCGCCGTCTTTACTTACCCGGATACTGTATGCTCCGTCATTTGCGCTGGTGGAAAAATTGCTGGTACCCTTCTCTGTTACTGTTACACCCGGGACCCCTTCGCCATTCAGATTGATTATCTTACCCCGGATCAGAATCCCCTGCTGAAGCGCATTCTCCACCTCGTTTGTCTCTCCTTGTTCTTTTCTGCTGATAACAATAGTCTTATCCTCAATAGTAAACATTAACGGTCGTTTATAGAGGCATTTTTCCAGTACCTTTACAAGGGGTGATTTAATAAAGTCGGCATCCACGGACAGGTCATTGCCCGCCTCTTTCCCGGACCATAATATACTATAGCCCGTCTGTTTGTTAATCTCGTTGAAAACCTCTTTCAAGCTCGCATCTTTCTTAATAAAGGTGATCCTCTGGGCGAATCCCCCGGCGGTGGCCTGTAAAAAGAAAAACAACGAGAGAATGACAGTGAGTTTCATAACCAACAAGAATTTGACGATGTAGCCTTGTGGCGCACAAAAAAGTCCGGATAAATTTTAATACATTTGATTCGTTTTTTAGCACTTTAAGTATTGTTGAACACACTATTTAAATCAGGACCTTCATAGAGGACGGGCAACAGACATCCGGACTGGGAGTATGAGGGTACTTCCGGTCTTTTTTGTTGTATGCCAAATTCAGTTATAAGTATTTGTTCTTTTTCTTCATAATAGTTTGTTAAAGTGTTGATGAATTGATTATTTAACTGTTTGTTTAGCTGAATACGATTATCTTTTTACCAATGAGCCTGAAGCGTACCTGATTTGTTCGTTGAATCATATCAAGGACTTTTGAAACGCTGCTGAAATGAGTGATGATTCCATTAAAGGTTAAGCCTTTGAGAGCCTTGTTCTCATATTCCACATCCACGTCATACCACCTGGATATTTTTCGCATGATACTTTCGAGGCTTTCATCGTCAAAACGGAATATCCCTTCTTTCCAGGCTGTCGCTTCCTCTGTATCAACCTGAAGGATACTGAGCTGGACCGGAGAAAGCACAGCCTGTTGTCCGGGGGTAAGAGTTCTGGACTTTCTGGTAGACCGTTGTGATACTTTAACAGATCCTTCGAGAAGTGTAGTTGTTGTACGCGGTTCGTCTTCATAAGCATTGATATTAAACTGAGTTCCGAGAACTTCAACCTCCTGGTCGGATGTTGTGACCAGAAATGGTATTTTAACACCCGTTGTCTTTTCGCTGATCCTTTGGCCATCAGGGAAAACAGGCTGCGTCCCTTCAGTTGTCTGAGATCGAAGCACTGTAGCAATATCAAAGAAGGCCTCCCCTTTTAACTCCACTGTCCGCTCCTGATCCGAAAATTGCACCGGATACTTCAAAGAGGAAGCTGCGTTCAGCCATACACGGCTGCCGTCTGGCAATACAATCTTAAACTGCCCCCCGCGCGGTGTTTCTATTACATTATACTGCACGGGTTCCCCCTCTCCTGCCTTTACACTCTTTAGTTCATAAACCAGTTGCCCGTCTTCAGTTTTAATGATTTTCAGCCCGTTCTCCTCTTCAAGTTTACCGTTAA
>JBQGEO010000666.1:0-2866 GCA_052039655.1 Pararcticibacter sp. | reverse complement strand
ATAACAGCCGCATCTATGCAAAATGGCTGGATGACATCCATCAGTCACAGAAAGAGGATGGAAGTATTCCGGACGTTGCTCCTGCGTTTTGGCGATATTACGGAGATAACGTCACCTGGCCTGCAACTTATATCACGGTGGCAGAGATGTTGTACCGGCAGTACGGAGATCTTGAGTCTGTGAGGGAGCATTATGATCATATGAAGAAATGGATGGATTATATGGCCGGGAAATATACTCAGGATGGTTTGATCACAAAAGATAAATATGGTGACTGGTGCGTGCCACCCGAATCAAAGGAGCTCATTCATTCAAGAGATCCCAAAAGACAGACAGACGGGGTTCTGCTTGCGTCTGCAACATATATCAGGCTCTCATTTATCATGGAGGGATTCGCCAGGTTGCTGGGCAAACCGGAAGATGCAGGGGATTTCGCTTCAAGAGCGTCGGCTATAAAAGCTGCTTTTAACCAGAAGTTCTTTGATGCTTCTAAAGGCCAGTACAGTAATAACACCATTACAGCAAATCTTCTTCCGCTTGTTTACGGTATTGTTCCTGAAGAGGCAAAGGAAAATGTAGTCAGGAGTATTGCTGATAAGATTATGGTGGAGAACAAGGGACATATCGGAACAGGGGTGATCGGGACTCAATGGTTAATGAGGGGGCTTTCGATGAACGGTCGTTCTGATATTGCTTATAAACTTGCTTCAAATCGTGATTATCCAAGCTGGGGCTATATGGTGGAAAATGGGGCTACTACTATTTGGGAACTTTGGAACGGAAATACCGCAGATCCTGCCATGAACTCAGCAAACCATGTAATGCTATTGGGCGACCTGGTCATCTGGTATTATGAAAATCTTGGCGGGATAAAATCTGATCCCTCAGCTCCGGGCTTTAAGAGGCTTATTATGAAGCCGGAAGTAATAGACGGTCTCACCTCGGCCAAAGCTTCTTATCAATCTATTCATGGGGTGATCAGGAGCGACTGGAAGAGATCGGGAAAGGCGTTTAACTGGAATATTACAGTGCCTGCCAATAGTAAGGCTCTTGTTTATATACCTGCTGCTTCTGCCGCTAAGGTAAAAGAAGGAAAGAAAAGTGCCTCCTCAGCAGAAGGTGTGAAGTTTGTAGGAATGGAAGGCGACAGGGCCGTATTTGAAGTCGGATCCGGTGACTACTCTTTCAGTTCAGGTAAATAACAGAATGATTTAAACTATATGAAACGAATAATTTTCAGTGTATTGATTTTTTGTATGGCTTTATCAGCTTCTTCAGCTTACAGCCAGACAGCGGGTGCGAAGAAAGCGACTACCGAAGCTAAGGCAAAAGCGGATGAAGAGCAGGACAAAAAGGCCTCGGAATGGGTGGATTCCCTGAGACTGAATGATCCCGCAAAAGAAGGCCGGCTGAGGACGGTTATTGCGACTCACCTTAAAACTATTCGTGACTGGAACAATGAGCATCCATTTACTTCTGTTCCTGCGGGGATTAACCCTGCTACAGGCAACAAACTAAGTGATCTTGACAGGCAGATAATTGCGAATTCGGCCATGCCGGAATCGGTTCACAAGAACCTGATGGATGGCTTGCGTAAGGACTTGACGGAGGAACAGGTTGAGTATATTCTTGACAAATACACCATTGGCAAAGTGGCATTCACGATGAAAGGCTACAAATCCATCGTTCCTGATCTGACGCAGAAAGAAGAAGCAACCATTCTTACTCATCTTAAGCAGGCCAGGGAACAGGCTGTCGACTATAAAAGCATGAAACAGATCTCCGCCATTTTCGAGATTTACAAGACTAAATGCGAGCAGTACCTCAATTCGAACGGAAGGAACTGGAAGCAGTTGTTCAAGGATTATGTCAATGCGAGAAAAGCGGAGAAAGCAGCGGGGAAAAAGTAATAAATAAGTTAAAAGTAGAAAGTTTAAAGTAGAAAGCTGAGGGCAGGGTGTTGTTCGTTTCAGGACTTGAATGATAGGAGAGCCGGTAACCAAGAGCTAGGAGCTAGCATCTAAAAGCTAAAAGCCAATAGCCAATAGCCAACTGCCAATAGCTAACAACTAATAACAAACAGCTGATAGCCGATGGCTGATAGCTGAAAGCAAAAAAATATGTACAGGAAGATAAGAACACTGAGTTTGGTTGCAATGAGCTTCATTGGCGGAGTCGTTGCACAGGATAAGCCTTGGAAAAAGGGCATTGTGGTGGATGAGTTTATCTATGAGACGGCACCATTCCCGCAGGCTCATGCGGCAACAATAGTGGAAACACCAACGGGACTGGTCTCTGCATTTTTTGGTGGTACCAAAGAACGGAACCCCGATGTCTGTATCTATGTGAGCAGGCATGAGAATGGAAAATGGACGGCGCCTCAGAATGTGGCAGACGGAGTCATGCCGGATAAAAGATATCCTACGTGGAATCCTGTTTTGTTCCAGGTACCCGGCGGAGATCTTCTCCTGTTCTATAAGATCGGAGCAAGTCCTTCTACATGGAAAGGCTGGGTGAGAACTTCTAAAGACGGCGGAAAGACGTGGTCCCAGGGATATCCCTTACCTGAAGGATATATCGGGCCAGTAAAAAACAAGCCGGTTCTTTTGAGCAACGGAAACCTTTTTGCTCCAACCAGCACAGAAGGCAACAAGGAGGGTAATAGCTGGCAGATACATTTCGAAGTTACTTCCGACCTGGGCAAGACTTACCGGAAGGTTGGCCCTGTTCCAGCAGAAAAGGGACTTGACGCTATTCAGCCCAGTATCCTGGATCACGGTAAAGGCAAGCTTCAGCTTTTGGCCAGAAGCCGAAACCGGGCAATACTACAATCATGGTCTTATGACAACGGTGAAACCTGGGAGCC
>JBQGEO010000665.1:0-2149 GCA_052039655.1 Pararcticibacter sp. | reverse complement strand
TTTACACTTGTTTTACTCCCTTCCGAGTAATTAAAGAAGCTTCCGGCAAAGACGCCCACAGAAACTTTGCTTCCTTTTTTTGCTTCTTGTTTTCTGTCATTGGGCAGATCCTGTAATCTGGCTAATTTTTCTGCAGTCGATAAAACAGGTTCGTTCTGAAGAAGTACAGCAGCAGGGGAAGTTTCACCGGGTTGTTTCCGGGCGTAGACCGGAGACCGGAAAGATTCAGTTGTGTCTTTTTGAGTGGCAGCACTGCTAACTACACGATTAACATCGGCCTTTTGAGAGGCATCCTCCGCTGGTGTAACAGTATAGAGTTCTTCCGTATTTCTTTCAACGTTTGTTTGATCCGGCACAGAAGAAACCGCAAGGCTTGTGGGTTCGGTTCCCTTTATAGTTCTGCCCGGCGTCTTTGATGATGTTGCGGGTGTAGGTGCCGGTGCGTCATCATTATTATTTTCGTTGTTTGTCCTTGTATGTTCTTTCCCGGCGTTTAAAGCATTTTTATGGTATCCTGTCATCTCTCCGGCGTTTTCGCCTGATTCCATGAACATCCAGATCCCGGCGCACAACAAAATCACTGCGGCAGCCGAGCTGATCCAATACAGTAATTTCGGGCGCTCTTCTTTTCCCGGAAAGCTCTTTCTAAGTTCCTGCCATCCGGCATTTGCAGAATCGTCTTCGTAATCGTCGAATACGAGTTTTATCCTGTCAGAAAGCTTTTTATCAAACTGGTCGTACATAATTGCCCTCCTGTTGATTCCAGTATTTCCTAAGTTTGTCTTTTGCTCTGCTCAGATAAACCCTGGATGAGCTTACCGGAATACTAAGCATATTACTGATTTCGTCATGGGTATATCCATCTATCTCATAAAGATTAAATACCACTCTGTGTAGTTCCGGCAGGTCGTCCATTAAATGAAGAATATCCTTAACAGACAGGTTTTCTATAGCTTCAGCGGCCCTGCCTACATACACCGCTTCATCAATATCCACGTTGTTTAGAAATTTCAGGTTTTTACGCCTGTGATCTATCGCTGTATTAATAACAATCCTACGAAGCCACGCTTTAAACGGTTGCGTGTCATTGAAGAACTCTATAGCTTTAAAAACTTTAATAAATGAATCGTTCACCACTTCCAGTACATCCTCACGATCAGAAAGATATCTCAAACCAACACCCATTGCATAGCCATAGAAATGCTTGTAAAGCTTTTCCTGGAACTTTAACTCCCCTGATTTGCATTTCAGGACGAGTTCCTGCTCGGAAATACCGGTTTTCTTATACATTAATCGGCCCCTTTGCCTGTTTATGCCCTGTTGATATCAGTCTCTAACAATCAGTTATCCTTCTGTCTTTTAAATAAATATAAAAAGAAAACAGGTATAAAGCCTGTATGTACTTTTAGATACGCAGAAGGAGACTATTACGCTACAAAGAAAAGGAAAAAAATCAGCAAATAATTGGCTGTTGGCAATTGGCTATCAGCGGTCAGCTACCGGCTATCGGCTATCAGTTATTGGCTGTTAGTTATTGGCTGTTAGTTATTGGCAATTGGCTATCAGCTGTTAGCTATTAACTATTAGTAATCGGCATGGATAAGATCTGGCAGGTAGAGTAGTCTGAAAGGTGCGGCGTTAATGTTTGTTGTGTTGGCGGGTTATTGGGATAACTTAATATTGATAACGTTTGAGATACGCCGGTTCGGGCGTTACGCACTCATAACTCATAACCCATAACTCATAATTCATAAGTCATAACCCATAATTCATAACCCATCCCCCCCCTCACTCCTTTGTTTTCGCCTCGTTCCAGAGGACGTCCATTTCCGACAGTGTCATGTCTCTGAGGTTTTTACCCAGCTCGGATGCTCTTGCTTCAAGGTACTGGAAGCGCCGGATGAATTTCTTGTTTGTTTTTTCGAGCGCATTTTCCGGGTTACTATCGATGAAGCGGGCGTAGTTGACAAGGGAGAAAAGAAGATCCCCAAACTCACCTTCCGCTTTTTCCTGGTCAACAGGGGAGTCGCCTGTATTGAACTCATTTTTGAACTCCTGCATTTCCTCTTCTACCTTATCCCAAACCTGATGCCGGTTTTCCCAGTCGAAGCCAACTCCTCTAACCTTCTCCTGAATTCTAGATGCCTTC
>JBQGEO010000664.1:0-8101 GCA_052039655.1 Pararcticibacter sp. | reverse complement strand
AATTTATCTCCGGATTTAATTTCTCCGCTCATAGTAAAATTGTAGATGTTCAGCTTTTGATTGGGGAACTGGCCTTTGTTATGGATTTGATTCAGACCTACCCTGTAAAACCCTTTTTCCCCACCTTGAGTCACACTGATATTATTATTGGTAATGAGGCCGGTCTGCATGAAGTTTTTCAGGTTATCCTTTCCACTTGACACCAAAGGCATCATTTCTTTCTGCTTCGTAACCGGATTCCACTGCATGTCCTCATTTCCGATATCCAGCTTAGGCCCCCAAACGTAATCATCAGCAAGTTTGCCATTCAAACCATGCCCATAGGACGTCTGGGTTTTGGGAATCGCCACATAACCTAAAGTCATCATCGTGTTGCTGTTTACATCGATGTTAACTTTATCCGATTTCCCTCTTTTGGTGGTCACCATCACCGCTCCTGACTTTCCTCTGAAACCATAAAGCGCTGCCGCAGTGGATCCTTTGAGCATATTGATACTCTCAATATCATCGGCCGGAATATCTCTCAGTGTCATATTTTGATACGGCACTCCGTCAATAACCAAAATCGGGTTTTCACCACGCATTTCAAGTGCAGGGCTAGCATTAAATTCAGTCGAGTTTTTTACAACCAAACCAGCAACCTGTCCTGTTAAAGAAGTTGCCATATCAACCCCTTTTACCGTTTGGAGCTTATTTCCCTTCACCGTCTGTGTGGCATACCCCAGCGCCTTCTCTTCTCTCTTTATACCTAGAGCTGTTACCACAACCTCTGTGAGCTGATTGTTCGTAGATGTCAAAAAAATATCCAGCGAACTTCGTCCGCCTACTTCTTCTTCCATCTGACTAAAGCCCACTGACCGGAATACCAGCACAGCCTCTCCATTAGAAACAGACAGCGAAAAAGCTCCGTTCTCCCGGGTCGATATGGCGTTACGTGTTCCTTTTTCCGTAACGGTCACTCCGGCAACCGGCATCCCCTTGTCGTCTCTGACGATACCAGAAACCTTCACTTGGGCGCTCTTTACCGTAGCGGGGACAGCCGGATGTTCTTCCTCTCCTGCATTCTGCTGAGATTCCTTTATCCTCTTTTTTTCTACAATGGTATAAAATGAGGGCTTCACGTAAAGGAATACCAAATCATTCGGATAAAGTATCCCTTTCAGTACATCTTCGAGGGACTTACCCTCCAGTTTGTCCAGATTATAACTGGTCACCTTGTCCTTAAGCAGAACAGGATCATAAGCGAACTCCGCTTTATAGATCCTGGTGATCTTTTTGAGAGCCTCGCTTACAGGAATTGATTTCTGAGCGTAGACCTGGTTACATGCTATCATGATCAATAGCAGAAACATCCTAAAGTAATTTTGCTTCATAATGAAATTTGGTTAAAAAAGCGTTATTTGTTCCTTTCAGTAGGATGTGTTGGGTTAGCGACTTTTTACCCCAGCATTTAAAACTTTTTTTTCTGCAAACAAAAAAAGGCTTCTTTTCCGTAGCAAGAAAATACCGGGAGGATATGAGAGGTTTTGTGAAAGTCAGCAGACTTGTTATTAAGTTAAAAAAAGCATAATCTTAACCTCTGTTAAGAACAGAGGTATAAGCACTACTTTTGCACCAATTTATAGGCGAGTTAATTTTCAGATTCTATTACATTCATACTGGGCAACCCTTTTCTCCTTAAGAAGATTATGGAAGGCGACATCGACGCCTATTCAATCGTATACAAGGAGTACTACAGAAAGCTTTATAACTATGGCCATAAATTCAGCAGCGATACCGCTCTGATAGAAGATGCCATCCAGGAAGTGTTCTTTGACTTATGGAACAGGAAAGAAAAGCTGAAGAATATAGAATCTTTTAACAGCTACATCTATTCTTCGTTCCGGTATACTCTGATGAAAAAACTGAAAGACATGAAAAAGCTGAGCTTCCGTGAAGAGCCCGGGGAAGACGGGGAGTTTGAGTTTTCTGCAGAGAGCGTGATGATCGAAAAAGAGAAAAACGCAGAAGACGAAAAAAGCCTGGAACAGGCCTACAAAAAACTAACACCCAGGCAGTATGAAGCAATTTTCTTACGGTATTACGAGCAGCTTTCCTATGAAGAAGTGGCCCGCGTTCTGAAGATTTCCGTTAAAGCGACATATAAAATAATGGCCCGGAGTATCTCGTCACTGAAAGACAATATTAAGTTTTTGCTTATTTAATGTTAAAAAATTATTAAAACATGGGGTAAAACCGGAAAGATCGGGTACTAATACTATAGAATGAAAAAAGAAGCTTTATATAAAAAGTATTTGCACTATGAGGAATCTGATTTCCTGTCAGACCCTTCTTTCCAGGACTATGCATTTAATCCTACACCGGAGAATGAAGCATTTTGGAAAGAAATTGCAGGAACCCATCCAGCCAAAGCAGCTGCAATAGGAAAGGCACTTGATTTTTTAAGAACGATAAGATTTAAACAGCACCAGCCAGGAGAAGAACAGGTTAATGCGGCATTTAACAGGCATATTGAATCTCTCCGGAGCGCCGGATTACTTGAAAGCACCAAGATTGTTTCACGCCGCCCGGTGTGGTCGTTTGTCCGCTACGCAGCGGCGGCCTTAACCGGCATTCTTCTGCTGTCAGGCCTTTATCTGCTCATAAATAAAACCAGAACAACTGGTGAAATGACTGTAACAACAGCCTTTGGTGAGACCAGACAAATCACACTGCCCGACGGCTCCCACGTTGAGCTTAACGCAAACTCGAGTATCCGTTATGGCAAAAATTGGAAGAAAGGAAATAAACGTGAAATATGGCTGGAAGGAGAAGCGTTATTTAAAGTAGTGCATACCAACAGCGATCCTTCAAAAATAAAGCCTGAGGAATACTTCGTTGTTCACACGAAAGGACTGAATGTAACCGTTCTGGGTACTGTCTTTGACGTTCGCCAGCGGAGGAAAACGACGGAAGTTGTATTGCAGCGGGGAAAGATAAAGGTGTCTTTTGACAGGAAAGATCTGGAGGACATTATACTCACCCCGGGAAAGAGAATCATTTATGGAGACCGGATGAAAAAAGCTGAGGAGGATTTTGTGGAAACTAAGAACTATACAGCCTGGAAAGAAAAGAAGCTGCTGCTGATCAATCCTACTTTAAAGGAAATTACAAGATACCTGGAAGATAATTTTGGACAAAAAATTACTGTCAGTGACCCTGCTCTGAATAGCAAAATGATTGCCGGACCTATTCCACTAAGCTCTCTGGATGATGCTCTATTTGTTATTTCAACGGTATCAGGGGTTGATATCATCAGGCCGGACAGCTCTACCATCCTGCTCAAACGCCGTTAATTTTAATTCATGCTAAACATACACTTTTACATAAATTTCAGATTATTATGAACCGTAATTTATTAACCTGTACAACCGTATTCCTGTTGTACATCTTCATTCCGCTTTTTACTCTTGGACAAAAAAAAACAACCCTTAATATCGCGACTTTCAATATTCGCCTGAATGCAGCCTCCGACAAAGAGAATGCCTGGCCTAACAGGAAAGAAATGGTGAAGGACCTGGTTCAATACCATGACTTCGATATTTTTGGGGTACAGGAAGCCCTGGCCGTACAAATGGCCGACCTTTCAGAAATGTCGCAGTACAGCCATGTGGGCGTTGGCCGGGATGACGGCAAAACCGGAGGCGAGTATTCGGCTATCTTCTATAAGAATGAAAAATATCAGGTAATAAAATCCGGAACATTCTGGCTCTCCCCAACTCCTGAAAAACCATCAAAAGGATGGGACGCAGCCTATATCCGCATCTGCACCTGGGCTCAATTCAGGGAGAAAGCAACGGGTAAAATATTCTTCATGTTCAACACCCATTTTGATAACGAAGGCGTACAGGCAAGAGAAAACGCAGCAAAAATGATCCTCGAAAAGATAAAATTGCTATCTAATGCTAATTCTCCGGTATTTATCACAGGAGATTTCAACTCTGACCCTTCAACCAGTGCTTATGGCACTATTGTACGTGCATTCTCAGATTCAAAACTGGTTTCGAAAGCCAAGCCGTATGGACCCGAAAAAACCTTCAATAATTTCAAATATCATACTTACACAACGGAAGTCGAAGAAGGACGTATCGACTTTATCTTTGTGAACAAAAATGTACAGGTGCAGAAATATGCGGTGCTGACAGACAGTAAGGAACTGCGCTTCCCGTCAGATCATTTCCCGGTTGTCTGCGAAGTAAGCTTCTAATATATTGATAAAACGAAAGAGCGGACAAAAACCAGGAGTGTTTTTTGTCCGCTCTTTCGTTTTATACCATAGCTCCATTCGCAGCTATCACCTGCCCTGAGATCCATTTAGAATCGTCGGATGCAAGAAAAAGAACGATCTTCGTGATATCTTCAGGTTCTGCTATTCGGTTAAAAGCATTAAGAGATGCTAACTTCGACAATATCTCCTCTGACTTCCCGTTTAAAAAAAGTTCGGTAGAAGTCGGGCCCGGAGCCACAGCATTCACAGATATGCCCCGTCCGATTTCCTTTGCAAATACCCGGGTCATCTGTTCTACTGCTGATTTGGTAGCCGAATAAATGGCGTAACCGGGCAGCATCATTTTCGTGGTACTTGATGAAAAGTTGATGATAATACCGTTATCGGTTAACCTTGTCGCAGCTTCCTTTAATGAAAAGAAGACACCTTTAACATTGATATCAAAATGCTGGTTAAAATCACTTTCAGAATTGTCTTTTAAGAGCCTGGTGGTCATAACCCCTGCATTGTTGATCAATACATCGATCTTTTCAAATGCTTCAATTGCCTTGTCAAACAAATTCTTTACTTCCTCTTCTTTGCTTACATCGGCCTTTACAGCAATTGCAGTTCCGCCCTTCTGTCTGATTTGCTCTAAAAGCTCTTCTGCCTTTGTGCTGCTGCTGGCATAGTTAATCACCACTTTTGCCCCTTGTAAAGCAAATGCTTCCGCCATGTGAGCTCCGATTCCTCTCGACGCTCCGGTTATCAGGATAACTTTATCTTTTAACTGACTCATATTTTTATTTTTACAATCAAAATTAGCAGTAGCGATACATATAATTATGGTGAGAGTTTAAGTATTTACGTAAGTTTGCAGGGAATGTTTTTACGACTCACCGCCATATTTCTAATTCCCCTTATGATTGGGGTCAGCTTCTCAAGGATGCTGATATATGCCGGGTTCGAGCTAAACCGCAACTACATTGCTTCAACACTGTGTGAAAACAGGGAAAGGCCCTGGCTGCATTGCGACGGAAAATGTTACCTCGCAAAAAAAATGAAACAGGTAGAAGAAAAAGAGAAGAATGAAGAGAGACAAACTCAGAAGAATCTGATTCAGGATTCTTTTCTCCCTGTTAGTTTTCCTGTGGTTTTTACAACGCGATTACTTCGCGTGATTGAAATTCCCTATAACGAACCGGTTATCACAGGATACCCTTCCATAATTTATCAGCCTCCCCGCGCCTGATACATCTCCATTTAAATTTATTTTAGAAGACATTTCAATATTCCATCCGGAAACGGAAGGTTTTTATTGCGGTATGTAGCGAGTGAATAGTTTATTCTGCTCGCATCTGCCTGCTTAATGCGGAGACCTGTCTTCTGTTAATCTTCTTTGCCCTTACGCAATTGAAGACTTCCTTTATATAACGATTACAACGACAACATGAAACATTCCATTCATATATTAATATTTACTTTCCTTTTTTTAGTTTCCTGCAGCAAAGATGACAACGAGCCAGCCAGCCCTCATTCAAAGATAAAAATAGCTGAAGCTGTTACAGCGAGTGGGATAAGCGTATCTCTTCTTGCAGATCAGACTGATCTTAGCGTAGCCTATAATAAAATCTATGTAGGGTTGAAGAACAAGGCCGGGGCTGAAATAAAGAACGCAACGGTTACTTATACTCCAATAATGGATATGCACACCATGCAGCATTCTTCTCCGGTAGAACAACCAGCCTACAGCAACACAACAGAACTTTATGAAGGAGCTGTGGTGTTCTCTATGCCATCGGGAGACATGGGCAGCTGGCAGCTAAAAGTTACTGTAAACAACGAACCCGTCACTTTTGACGTTTCAATCAAGCAAGCTGCAGCGAACACCAAATACACAGCCACTTTTAAGGGATCAGATGACCAAAGCTACACAGTATCCCTTATTCAACCGGCAACGCCCAAAATAGGGATAAACGACCTCGAACTGCTGATCAGTAAGCGCCAGGATATGATGACCTTCCCGCCCGAAGAAGAGCTGGCAGTTGAGCTTAGCCCCGAAATGCCTTCCATGGGACACGATTCACCCAACAATGTCAACCCGGTACATACAGGCAGGGGACATTACACTGGGAAGGTCAATTTTACCATGACGGGCGACTGGCGCTTGCATCTGAAGTTAATAAAGGGCAACACAGTTATTGTAGAAGATGCTGCACTCGACCTGATGTTTTAACAGATGAAAGCCTTTCTCATAACAGGGTTCTGCCTGTCGGTAATAGTATTACCGGCAGCAGGACAACAAGATACATCCGGAACAAATGCGGTGCAGAAATCTTTACTGCTAAAACAGGTGATCATTTCACCCGCGAAAAGCGTATCCCGGTCTGAAAGAGATCTTCATCAAAATCATCTGATGTCGCTCACGGATAAGATCCTGGAGCGTACACCCGGCATAAGCATGATCCGAAGGGGAAACTTTGCAATGGAACCGGCATTCAGAAGCCTCAATAACGGCCAGATTACCCTGACGATTGAAGGTATGCGGATATTTGGAGCCTGCACAGACAGGATGGACCCGGTAAGCTCCTATATTGAGCCGAATAACCTCGAGAGCATTACCCTGACTGAAAGCCCTGGGGGAAACCCTAATGGAAGCGGGATCGGGGGAGGCATTGACTTTAAACTGAAGCAGCCGTCTTTCAGTCAGAGTGCTAAAGCTTCAGCGATAATAGGATCTGGATATGAAACTAATGGATCTGCTTTCCAGACACTGGCCGGCATAAACGTATCAAACAGGAGTTTTGCGTTTCAGGCTAACGGGATCTTCCGGCGAAGCGGAAATTATCGCGCAGCGAACCGTGGGGAGATAAATTTTTCGCAATACAGAAAATGGAACGGAAGCATCTCCGCAATAGTGAAAACAGGAGGAAAAAGCTTCCTAAAGGGCGACTACATTCAGGATGAAGGCTTCGACATCGGATATCCGGCACTTACAATGGATGTAGCCTTTGCCAAAGCCAGAATTGCTGCTCTATCTTATCATTACAGGGATGCACAACGCCATATTACGTGGGAAACAAAAGGTTACTATAACTTCATTGACCACGCTATGGACGACACTAAACGCCCCGCGGAAACTATACCCATGCATATGGATATGCCGGGCACATCCCGGACCTTCGGGGCATTTTCAAGTCTGGCTATCGGAATCCATCCCAAACATCACCTGGAAGCTAAACTCGACGGTTTCCGGAATGAACTGAGCGCAGAAATGACCATGTACCCACCCGGTGGCAGCCCGATGTTTATGTATACCCTTGCTGGTCCGGTAAGAAACAGTATAGGGTTAAGTCTTTCAGATATATTTTCCATAAACGAAAAGCTCACATTCACGCCTGGATTACGGATAGAGTATATGCATGATGATATCCGGGGCAAAGAGGAAAGGGAGCAGCTCTCCGGTATGTTTGAGGGAAACTTGGCTGAAAGCAGGCTGCTCAGCAATATAAACCTGGGAATTAGTTATAATCCAACAACTGAATGGACTTTAGGAGCTTCAGTCTCCAGGGGAGCCAGAGCTTCCACCCTGCAGGAAAGTTATGCCTTCTACATCTATAACAGGCCGGATGGATTTGATTACATCGGCAACCCCTCACTAAAACAGGAAAGTTCCTATAATCTATCTTGTTCCGGCGCCTATCACAACAGCAATTTCAGAGCCGAACTCAATGTTTTCAGCTATTTCTTCCACAACTATATTGCTGGAAGAATGCTCCAGGGATACAGCACGATGACTATTGGTGCTATGGGAGTAAAACAATATATAAACCTCCCTTCTGCAAAAATCTACGG
>JBQGEO010000663.1:0-6848 GCA_052039655.1 Pararcticibacter sp. | reverse complement strand
CAGTCACCCATGCGGGCGTTTCTCGAAACTCCGCAACTCAAAGCAGCCTGGTACCTGACTCTTTTCTCTATGCTCCTCTTTGTACTCTATGAAATAAAACGACGCCAGCGCATCATACCGGTCATTGAGCCGCTCCAAAATACAACGGCTGAGTTTGTAGGACAGGTAGGCCGGGTATACTATGAACAAAAAGATCACGCCGGTATCGCGCGCAAAAAAGTAACGTACCTCCTCGAATATATCCGGACGAGATACCACCTGAAGATGGAGAAGCCCGATAAAGAATTTGCTCAGCGCCTCGCGTTAAAGTCGGGCCTGAATGATGGGCTCATTACAGAGCTCGTGGCTCAGATAGCACAAATTGACCGCTACCCGAACGTAACGGCTAAAGAACTAACAGATCTCAATCAGAATATTGAAGCTTTTTATAAGAATTCACGATAATGGAAGAAGAACTTTTTGAACAGCGGACCGACTTAAGCCAGTTAAACGCTTCTGTAGAAGCAATCAGAGAAGCTTTGGGAAAAGTCATCATCGGTCAGCACGAAATGATAGATCTCCTGATTGCCGGTGTCCTGGCAGATGGCCATATCCTCATCGAAGGGGTGCCGGGAGTAGCAAAAACACTGGCTGCCAGGCTCCTGGCAAGAAGTATTGATGCAGGGTTCTCCAGGATTCAGTTCACTCCCGACCTGATGCCCTCAGATGTATTGGGAACCCCGGTTTTCAACCCGCGTGAGGGTTCTTTTGAGTTTAAAAAGGGTCCTGTGTTCGGCAATGTCATCCTTGTCGATGAAATTAACCGTGCACCCGCCAAGACGCAGTCTGCATTGTTCGAGGTGATGGAAGAAAGGCAGGCCACGATCGATGGTCATACTTATCGTATGGAAGAACCATTCATCGTACTTGCTACCCAAAACCCGGTAGAGCATGAAGGTACCTACAGGCTTCCCGAGGCACAGCTTGACCGCTTCCTTTTTAAGATCCAGGTTGGATATCCTACTCTGGAAGAAGAAACCGCAATCCTGGTTCAGCAGCATCAACTGAAAACAGATGATAAGCTACAGGAAGTGAAGCCTCTCTTAACAGGAGACCAGGTGGTTGCTTACAGGAACCAGGTAAGGAATCTTTTCGTCGAAGAGAAACTCCTGGAGTTTACGGCGAAAATCATACACGGTACCCGTAACCACAATTCTTTGTACCTGGGTGCATCGCCCAGAGCCGCTCTCGCTGTCATTAATAGTGCAAAAGCTGTTGCCGCAATGAACGGACGTGACTTTGTTACCCCCGAAGATATTATCCTGGTAGCACCGCCGGTGTTACGCCATCGCGTAATACCGACACCCGACAAGGAAATGGAAGGGGTATCCGCAGATGAAATACTAAAACAAATAATCCACCAAATCGAAATCCCAAGATAACTCCCAGGCGACCCGTAGATGTTTTTCCAACCCATAACCCATAACCCATAACCCATAACTCTCTTGAACCGCCTCTTCAGAAAATATTATCGCGATCTGGTTCTCGGCAACCGCTTATTTGCAGGGTTGGGGTGCTGTATTACGCTGTATCTCTTTTCCTTCTTCTTCCCCTGGCTGGGAGTGATTCCGGATCTCGCCCTGTGTTGCGTGGTATTGTTGTGGATAACCGATATCCTCTTGTTATACAGGACGGAGAAAGGCATATTCGTACGCAGAAATACTCCCGAACGCTTAAGTAACAGCGACGATAACAAGCTGAGCATTTATATAGAGAATTTTTATGGCTTTACAATAACAGCTGGAGTTATTGATGAGATACCCTTCCAGTTTCAGAAGCGGGATATCTGGTTTGAAACAACGCTGGGGCCCCGGCAGCAAAAGATCATTGAGTACTTTCTCAAACCTTTAAAGAGAGGAGAGTATGAGTTTGGTGCGGTACATGTATATGTCAGATCGCCTTTAGGAATCATCAGCCGGCGTTATTCCTTTGATTACAAGGTTACTGTTCCCGTGTATCCTTCATTCATCCAGATGCGTAAGTATGAACTCCTGGCTGTATCTAACCGGCTTAACGAGATAGGTATTAAAAAGATCAGGCGGCTGGGACACAGCATGGAGTTCGAGCAGGTAAAAAATTATGTGGCGGGAGATGATTACCGAACCATCAACTGGAAAGCCACCGCCCGCCGGGGCGATCTGATGGTGAATTCTTATACCGATGAGAAGTCACAGCATGTATATTGTATAATTGATAAGTCCCGGACAATGAAGATGCCTTTCGGTGGTTTAAGCCTTCTTGATTATGCCATTAATGCATCTCTGGTATTGTCAAATGTAGCCCTTCTGAAGGAAGATAAGGCCGGTTTGATCACCGCATCGGAAAAAATAGGCTCTGTTCTTCCCGCAGATAAAGGCGCTATACAGATAAAAAAGATCCTTGAAATTCTCTACAAAGAAAAGACCAGGTATCTCGAGCTGAATATGGAGGCGCTCTACAGCATCGTCAGGGCAACATTGAAGCAAAGGAGCCTTGTCGTTTTCTTTACCAACTTTGAGAGCCTTCCGGCGATGCAGCGGCAATTGCCCTTCCTCAAGCGGATTGCCCGTTTTCATCTGCTGCTGGTGGTGTTTTTCGAGAATACTGAATTGAAGAAACTCAGTGAAGAACCCGCAAAAGATGTGGAAGGCATCTATGTGAAGACAATAGCGGAGAAATTTGCATTTGAAAAAAAGCAGATGGTGAGAGAGCTCGCTAAATATGGAATTCAATCTATCCTGACCGCCCCTGAAAATCTTACGGTCAACACGGTGAACAGGTACCTGGAGATCAAGGCTCACCAGTCGATCTGATCACAAGGTATCCAAAAGTTTACATGGAATATGGATGGAACTTCTAACTTTGGGGATCAGCTAAAACGTTTATGCAAAGAATCATCTTTACATTTCTGATCATTTTTTCAATTCAGTCCGGATGGGTAAACGCTCAGGCTCCGGCTTCACAAACTTTTACAAATCCGCTTCTTCCTCATGGTGCTGATCCCTTTAGCTTTTATAAAGATGGTTATTACTATTATATGCATACAGGGGGAAATAAGTTGATGTTATGGAAGACCAAAACGCTGGCCGATCTGGCCCGTGCCGAGAGAAAAGTAATATTCGATCCGCCTGAAGGTAAAGCATGGTCAAGGGAGCTATGGGCGCCCGAAATCCACTTCATAAAAGGAAAATGGTACGTTTACTTTGCTGCAGACGATGGGGATAACGTAAATCACAGGATGTACGTCATCGAAAATGCTTCTCCGGATCCGATGAAGGGTTCCTGGGTTTTTAAGGGTAAAGTTTCCGATAAAACAGATAAATGGGCCATTGACGGTTCTGTATTTACTCATAAGGGTAAATTGTATATGGTGTGGTCGGGATGGGAAGGAGACACTAACGGACAGCAGGATATCTATATAGCAAGAATGAAGAACCCTGTGAAAATCGCCGGAAAGAGGGTTCGCATTTCAAGTCCCGTTTATAAGTGGGAAAAGAACGGCTCTCTGCCTGGAAATCCCCCTCACGTGAGTGTCAATGAAGGTCCACAGCCTCTTGTTAACGGGAATAAGCTTTTTATAATCTATTCAGCAAGTGGCTGCTGGACGGATTATTATGCACTGGGAATGCTCACTTACACCGGTAATAAAAGCGTGCTTGACTCCGCCTCCTGGAAGAAAAACCTACAGCCTGTGTTCGCACAAACTGCTGAAAACGGTGTTTATGGCCCTGGCCACAACTCGTTTTTTAAATCTCCTGACGGTACGGAAGACTGGCTCCTCTATCATGCGAACTCAAGGCCCGGCGAGGGCTGCGGAGGGAACAGGTCTCCGCGCGCGCAGAAGTTTACGTGGAACGCTGACGGCTCGCCCGATTTCGGGCTTCCTGTTAAGACGGGGCAGGCCTTGCCTGTTCCCTCTGTTAAAAAAGCAGAATAATGATAAATTTGCTTCCCGACTGGAATATTATCTGAAATTAGTTAAGTTTGGACTTATATAACACCCATTTAAATTTTACAATTATAACCATCAATGAAAACCCAGCTCAAATCTCCCTGGCTTTACGCCGCCTGTTTATTCGCGCTGACAGCATGCAGCAACCCCTCTAAACAACAAAAAACTAGTAATATGACCGACACTGCAAAACCTGCAGCTATTCCGCCGCAGGAATCCTTTCAAAAAACTATTGACGGAAAGAAAACCGATCTTTTTATATTAAAGAACAACAGTAATGCACAGGTCGCAATCACCAATTATGGCGGTCGCGTAGTAAGCCTGCTGGTCCCCGATAAGGACGGCAAAGTGATTGATGTTGTAAATGGCTTCGATAATGTAGATGATTACACCAAAGGCGGCGATACATATTTCGGTGCACTGATCGGACGTTATGGTAACCGTATTGCCAAAGGAAAGTTCAGCATCGATGGTAAGGAATATCATCTTGCTATTAATAATGCTCCTAATGCGCTCCACGGCGGCCCTAAAGGCTTCTCAAGAGTGGTGTGGGATGCTAAGAAGTTGTCTGATAATCAGCTTGAGCTCACCTATCATGCAAAAGACGGGGAAGAAGGCTATCCGGGCAATCTTCATGTAAAAGTAACTTATACCCTTACAGGCGATAATGACCTGGAGATTGATTATGAGGCGACGACCGACAAGAAAACGGTGTTGAACCTTACTAATCACTCTTTCTTCAATCTGAACGGAGAGGGAAGCGGTACTATCAACGATCACCTGATGCAGATCTATGCAGACAGGTATACTCCTGTTGATTCAACACTTATTCCAACCGGCAAACTGGAATCTGTCGAAGGCACTCCTTTCGACTTCAGGAAACCCATCGCTATTGGCGCAAGGATTAATGAAGATAATACGCAGCTTAAATATGGAAAAGGCTACGACCATAATTTTGTAATAGCCGATAAAAAGTCATCCATGCTGAAGCGGGTAGCCACAGTAGTGGGCGATAAATCAGGGATCGTAATGGATGTTCTTTCCAAAGAGCCCGGGATCCAGTTTTACGGTGGAAACTTCCTGGATGGCTCTCATACCCTGAAGAATGGAATCAAAGATGATCACAGGACAGCTTTCTGCCTGGAAACTCAGCACTTCCCTGATTCTCCGAATCAGCCATCTTTCCCTTCAACAGTTTTAAGTCCGGGTGAAACCTACAAAACATCAACCGTTTACAAATTCTCCGCCAAATAAAAATGAGAAGCCTTTGCCCTTCAGGACAGAGGCTTCTTTTCTTTTTCAGCCTCCCCTTTGACTCAATCATCATACAATCATTCCCAAAATCTTAGATCTCAAAAACTCACACCTGATATGTTGAAAAAATTCATATCCTTTTTTCTGCTGCTCTTATTTGTGGCAGCTGTGCAAGCCCAGCAATTGGTTCTTCCCGGAGACAATCCTGATCCCTCTGTTGTAAAGATAGGGGATACTTATTGGGCGAGTGCGACAACTTCTAACTGGGGTCCCATTTTTCCCCTGTTCAGGTCGAAAGACCTGGTGAACTGGAAGCAGCAGGGAGCTATGTTTAACGAGTTGCCGCAATGGGCTGATTACTACTTCTGGGCCCCCGAAATTACGTATGACAAGGGACGGGTATACGTGTATTACACCGCCCATAAGAAGAATGGAACTTTATGTGTCGGGGTAGCCAGTGCCGATAAGCCTGAAGGCCCCTACCGGGATCATGGCCCCCTGATCTGCCAGGAAGCTGGTTCTATTGATGCTTTCCCGATGAGGGATGAGAAAGGAACGCTTTATCTCATCTGGAAGGAGGATGGTAACAGTATCGGCAAGCCTACGCCCATCTGGATTAGCGAGATGAACGAAGAACGGACTGCGCTAATTGGTGAAAAGAGAGAACTCTTCAGGAACACAGAGCCCTGGGAGTCAAATCTCGTTGAGGGGGTATCCATTATACATCACGGCGAATATTACTCCGCATTCTATGCTGCAGCGGGGTGCTGCGGGGCCGAATGCACCTATATGAGTGGCGTTGCCAGGGCTAAAAATCTTCTGGGTCCATGGGAAAAATACAATCAAAACCCGATCCTTACCAGCAGCGAAAAGTGGAAATGCCCCGGGCATGGCACTCCGGTGGAAAAGGACGGCAAATGGTATTTTCTATATCATGCGTATGATGCGAAGAGCGGACCTTACGCCGGCAGGCAGGGCTTGCTTCAGGAATTTCGTTTCACTTCTGACGGTTGGCTAAGCTTCATAAAGCAGCCGGTATCGGCAAAAGGTCATGCGAATTATTCGGTTTCAGACGACTTCAGGGGATCCAGGCTGTCTGACAAGTGGCAATGGAATGTTTTTCAGAAACTTGACTATAAGCTTCTGAAGGGCAATCTCGAATTATCGGCTTTGCCTGCCGAATCCGGAGCTTTTGTCGGACAAAAAACCTATACGGCTGATTATGTAGCCGAGACTACCGTCTCTGTGGCAAAGTCGGCAGCGGAGGCTGGAGTTGCTGCAATAGGGGATGAGAATAACCTTGTTCGGGTTTCCATTTACCGCGATACATTGAGACTTGCGGTCATAAAAGGAGGGGTTCCTGTATTTATCCAGGAACAGACATTGAAAACTAAAGACAAACTGACCCTGAGGATGCAGGTGAAGAATGGAAAAGATATCACCTTTCTGTACAGCAGCTCTCCGGGTAAAGAATTCAAAGTCTTTAACCAGGAGCCTGTAGATGGTTCGTTTCTTCCGCCATGGGACAGAGCGGTACGTGCAGCTCTTATATCTAAAGGAACTCATGAGAACGCTGCGGAATTCGAGCGCTTTCTCCTCAGGGATCTAAATCACGAATAAAGCC
>JBQGEO010000662.1:0-2664 GCA_052039655.1 Pararcticibacter sp. | reverse complement strand
TAACACGAAGTAGAGTGGAAAGTTAAAAGTTGAGAGTTGAAAGTTAAGAGTTCAAAGTTGAAAGTTCAAAGTTGAGAGTTCAAAGTCAAAAGACGGGCATTGAAACTAATTGCTAAAATGGCGACTGCTAACAGTCAACTGCTGATAGCCAATTGCTGATAGCTGATTGCTATTAGCAATTAGCCATAAATTCCTGAACATTCTGTAATTTCGCTCCCTGATAACAAATTTATAATGAGAAAGAATAATGTGCTAATGGCATTGTTTCTGAGCTTAGCTATACTTTTCAATTCTGTAGCTAAGGCAGACGAAGGAATGTGGATCCCGATGCTGATTGGGAAAAACTATGATCAGATGAAGAAACAGGGCTTTAAACTGACGCCCGAAGATCTTTACAGTATTAACAAAGCCAGCCTGAAAGATGCTATTGTATCGTTCGGAGGATTTTGTACAGGGGAGATCGTTTCAAAGAACGGATTAATTTTTACAAATCACCACTGCGGGTATGATGCTATTGCGTCGCACTCCACTCCGCAGGACAATATCCTGGACAATGGATTTTGGGCTAAGTCGAATGTTGAAGAAAAAGCCATCCCCGGCCTCTTTGTAAATTTCCTGGTACGTATGGAAGATGTTACCTCGAAGATCAATGCCGCAACAGCGGGGCTTCCTGAGGCTCAGAAGGCAGCAAAGATCGAAGAGACAGGTAAGCAGATCGCTGCCGATGCGGTTAAGGGAACCGGTTATGAAGGGTTTGTTCGTGACTTCTACAAAGGAAATCAGTACTTTCTTTACATTTTCCAGAAGTTTACAGATATACGCCTGGTGGGTACCCCTCCACAGTCAATAGGTAAATATGGTGGCGATACCGATAACTGGGTATGGCCGCGGCATACAGGAGATTTCTCTGTATTCAGGGTATACGCTTCAAAGGATAATAAGCCTGCGGCCTACTCTGCCGAGAACAAACCCTATACTCCGAAGAAATATCTTCCGGTGTCCATTAAAGGCCTGCAAAACGGTGATTTTTCGATGGTGTATGGTTTTCCCGGAAGAACGGACCGTTTTCTTACCTCTTATGGAGTGAAACTCGCGACGGATAAAACGTCTCCCACCATTGTGAAACTACGTGACATACGTCTGAAAGCCTGGAAGGAAGAGATGGATAAAGATGTTGCTACCCGCTTAAAGTTTTCCTCTAAATATGCCAATATCGCAAATTACTGGAAGTATTATATCGGGCAGACAGAACAGCTGAAACGGCTGAAGATCTATGAGCAGAAACAAAAGCAGGAAGCTGAATTTGCCAAGTGGGCCGCATCTAATCCTCAGTATGCACAGCTCACGGAACAATACAAAGCAGCTTATGCGGCATATGAGCCGTTTGCAATAGAGCGTACTTATATCAATGAAGGATTTCTTGCTACCTCCTGGGTAAAACAGCTTGTTGCTTTGGCTTCGGCCGCGAAGAAAGATGAGAGTACATTTAATGAGGCAAAGAAAGCCCTCGTCTCTTCGCTTCCTGAGTACGAGGAAACATATAATGAAACAGCCGATAAGAAAATCTTCGCAAAGATCAACGCTTCGTTCTACAATGATATTCCTAAGAACCAGCACCCTAAGTTCTTTACTGTTATTGCTCAGGACAACTGGCAGGGGAACCCGGAAGAAACATTCAGCAGGTATGGTAATTCCTTATGGGAGAACTCGAATCTGATTAAGCCGGAAAAGCTGAAGGCTTTTATGAGCGGTAATCCGTCTTTAAAGGATATTGAGAAAGATCCGGCATATCAATATGCTGTTAACCTTATTCCTGCTGATTTCATCAGAACCAATATGGGTTCGGTGATCAGTGATTTTGAGACAGCGAAAGCCAATCTTGACAAACTTTACTTAAAAGCTCTTTTGGAGAAAAACAAAGGGAAACTTATGTATCCGGATGCGAACTCAACGATGAGGATCACGTATGGAAATGTTCAGAACTATTCTCCAAAGGACGGTATTACATATAATATTACCACTACTATAGATGGTCTTATGCAGAAATATGTTCCCGGAGACTCTGAATTTGATGTTCCTCAAAATCTGATTGATGCTTATAATGCGCGTAATTTCGGACAGTACGGAGAAAAGGGTACGCTGGTAGTGAATTTCATCAGTAATAATGATATCACAGGTGGTAACTCTGGATCTCCCGTTATCAATGGAAACGGAGAGCTGATTGGCCTGGCTTTTGATGGTAACTGGGAAGCCATGTCGGGTGATATCGCTTTTGATAAACAGTATAAAAGAACGATCTGCGTGGATACCCGTTATGTGTTATGGTGTATCGATGTATTGGGTGGTGCTAAGAATATCATAGCTGAGCTTGACATCCGCAAAGGCAGTGCTACTGTTCCGGGGAAGAAAAAAGTGGTAAGTTATAAGTAGTAGGTTATAAGTTATAAGTAGTAAGTTATAAGTAGTAAGAACTGATTCTATCAGAAAAGGCCTGCGGAATTTAAACCGTAGGCCTTTCTTTTGTTAGTCTTTTATCTGACCAGCCTTATTTCATGATCGGAGATTACGATCTTTCTCTCTTTATATAGTGCGCCTGCTGCTTTCTTAAATGCACTTTTGCTTACCTGGAAGCGCTTATAGATATCTTCAGGTGAACTTTTATCG